>NZ_JAOQBX010000001.1:0-142435 GCF_044902225.1 Lactobacillus sp. 23-2
GGCCGTTACCCCACCAACTAGCTAATGCACCGCGGGCCCATCCTAAAGTGACAGCTTAAAGCCGCCTTTCAAACAAAAGCCATGCAGCTTCTGTTGTTATCCGGTATTAGCACCTGTTTCCAAGTGGTATCCCAGTCTTTAGGGCAGGTTGCCCACGTGTTACTCACCCATCCGCCGCTCGCGTCCAACAAATCACCCCGAAGGGATCTTTGAATTCAGCTCGCTCGACTTGCATGTATTAGGCACGCCGCCAGCGTTCGTCCTGAGCCAGGATCAAACTCTCATTTTGAAAATGAGCTCTTTTTAATCTGCTCCAGATTATTGCTTGCGAATTGACTTCGCTTATTTGTTTGGATTCAAATATTGAACCCGCACACTGCGAAACTTTGTTCAGTTTTCAAAGTACCAACTTGTTGCTTGCCTTTCGGCGACGCAACGTTTTATATCTTAGCAAGATGATGAATCTTTGTCAACAACTTTTTTTTAAGATTTCGTTTCCTTAGGAAAGCGCTTCGGCTTTCCCGCGGGAACAAATAATACTTTACCTGCATTTTGCTTTTTCGTCAAATTTACTTTTTCATTCGTTTTACATGGTGAACACGGGGACGTGTTGTAACAAATTAGATTTTCCGCTCCGGATTATCTGCCTGCTAATTTCCGCTTACCGCCTGCAGACTGCTTCAATAGTTCGCGTTCCGCTCTTTTTTCAGCAAAAACTTTTTACAAAGTTTTTGTTTATTTGCTGATTTTTTTGACTTTTTCCTGACAGAATGCGAAAACCGTTAAGCCAACATGTGCTGAACTTAACGGTTTCTTGCTTTTATTTTTCTTTTTGACTTGATGCCTGCTTATTCAATCCGCCAGAGGCTGATCGCAACTTGGCGGCCGGAAGCCTGATCCAGTGTCTTGGCCCATTCAGCCAAGGTCGTACTATCGGCATACCACACTTCATGCAGGCCATACTTAAAGTGCATTGCCCCACTTTCAGCATCCCGCTTGGGAATGGCTTTCTTCTGGTCAAGCAGGGCCGCGACTTGGCTGCTTGTTAAAGCCGCCGCGCTCTTGCCCTTAAAGTCAAAGCCGCCATTGGCCAAAGCGTAGGAGACGCTAGGCAGCTGCTTGAATTTTCTGGCCACCTGCTTCAAGAATGCCTTGTCAGCCTTTGGACCAGGCTTGGTCCCGCTATAGTGCAGGTTGTAGCACATCACGACATAGTCTGGTCCTTTTGGAAGCTTGACTGCCTTGGGCGTTGAGCTCTCCAAGACTACCCGCAGCTGCAAGCCGCTCTTTTGGCATCGCGTCTGCAGCTCCTCCTCAAAGGAAATAAACTTCCGCCACAAGGACAGGTCGTCGCGGATTTTTTCAAAATCCAGCTCAACTCCGGAAAAATGCTGACTTTTGGCCAGCGAGACGATTTCCTGCGCGGCCTGCTTTCTAGACTCTGGCGTTTCTAGCAGGCTTTGCAGAAGCTCCAGGCTTTTTAGATCGTTTGGCCGGTCATTGACCACAGTCAAATAGACAGGCAGCTTAGCCACCGAAGATTGGCGGACTCTTTTCGCCAATTCCTGGCTGGCAGCTGGCAAAAAGAGCCGGTTCTTTTTCGTGTAGCTCGCCGCAAAATCGCCTAACGCGGCAATCTTTCCCGCGTGCTGATAGACGCTGGTCAGACTGGACTCATTGTCCCAGTAGACTGACCACAGGTACAGCTGGCGCTTTCCCTTGAGCAAGGCACTGATCTGCTGGTCCTGACTTAAGTCCGTTTTTTGGCGCGGCTTGCCCTGCTCTGCCTTTTGCCCGCATCCCCCGCTAAGCAAGGCGAGACAAACGACTAGAGCCAGGCTTTTGAGTGGGTGATTCATCTTTGCCTCCTACAAATTGACAATAAACCAATTGATGACCGCGTTCCAGAAATTATTCCACTTGTCCTTGAACAAGTCCCAGCCATGCAAGCGCTCATCATAGTAGGTCCGCTGATCATCCGGCGAAGTGACGACCAAGTTCTTGAAGACGCCATCGTAAACGTCATCGGCAATATTGCGCTGACTGGCCCCGAAGCCGCCAAAAATGCTCTCTAGAGCCAAGCCGCCCGCTGGCTGGCCGGCCAATTTGACCTGCTTGGCCACGCGGATGCCATCGACTTTCAAGTCCAGCCGGTCGCCGGCCACGGTCAGGTCCAGCTTCACGTCGCCTGGATCCTGAATCTGAATGGTCGGCACGTACTCTTTAGCCCCCTGCTTGACCGTTTTGGGCTTCTTGCGGGCTGCTTTAGCAGCTTTGAGCCGGTAAAGGCCGGCAGTGGTATTGTTTCTGGCAAATTTTGCCCGGACTTTCAGCTCAGCCGTCAGGGCAGCCTGCTTGTCCTGGGGAATTGAAACCGGATGGTCATCATGGAGCTTGAACATGTCCTGCTTGACCAGGGTCCTGACGTGTCCAGCCGTCTTCTGGCGGACGTACAAGACGTTGTTTTCAACGGACACCGCCAGGTAGCCTGTGTAGTCCTTTTTCTTGGTCGCGGTCCCCTGGGTGCGCAGGTAGATGGTCTGCTGGCCGATCTTATTGCCCAAGAGCTCGCACTGCAGGTGAAAGTCCCGGAACTGCTTATTTTTTAGGGTAATCAAGCCATTTGATTCAGACTCTGAGGTTACGGCAACCAAGTCATTCTTGAATTCCGCCGCTCCTTTGACCAGTTTCCATTGGTTGAATTTCCGCTTGTTGCCCTTGACGAACTTGATATTGCCCTTGTCTTTTTTCGGCAAGTCATCCCTGATCCGCATCAGGAGGTGGTTCCTGTACCACCAGGCCTGCGGCTCAAGCCGGGTCAGGTCATAAGGCGATGACTTGCGGCTGTTCCAGGAATAGCCCTCCCGATTGACGTTCAGCTTGAACATGCCCTCTAAATTGCGGGCGTTGACCGCGGAAACATTGGCATTGTTCCCGTAGCGGCTGGTGTTGGAGTGCATCAGGCAATACAGATCAGGCAGCTGGCCAACCCGCTGGCCATAGACCTGCTTCATCAGCTGGTAGTCTTTGCTCAGGCGCTTGTCCATCTCCCGCGTGCTCTCCACGGGAATGTGGTTCTTGTCGCGAATGTAGTCCATCAGGTAGTGGTTGTAGTTTCTGCCGATGAACTGGTTGATCTCGACAAATTCCCGCGAATCTAGCTCGCCTAGGAAGCGGCCGTAGCGGTCATAGGCATTGATGTAGGAGAGGCGGTAGCCATTGGTCCCCAGTTCCCAGAAGCCCTGCTTTTTCAAATTCTGCAAGTCTTTGGGCGAGACGAATTTCTGGTCATTATTCTTGAACTTTTCCCCGTAAGTCAAAATACTGGCCTGGTAGTTCATTTTTTCCAGCAGCTTTTCCGTAAACAGCAGCGTATCCTTGCGCCCATCTTCAAACATGATAAAGACGGCTTTCTTAGGCAGAGGCTGGTCATGATAGTAGTAATCCTCAAGATCTTTCTGGCTGACCGTCACGTAGCCCAGACGCTTGAGGTCGGACAATTCCTCATCAAGGCGCTTGATGGCGATCAAGCTGTCCGTCCCCTGGCGGTCCACCCCAAAATAGGACAAGGCCACGAAACCATGGTCATTCTTGCGGGTCGACATGATCTTTGGATCATTTTCATCGTAATGCTGGTAGCTCTTCATGACGAAAAGGGAGTGAATGGCAACATAGGCAATCACGATAATGCTGACTAATTCAAGAATGCCGCGAACGAATTTGACCACGTCCTTCTTTGTTTGAAAAAGCGGCCGCTTTTTTGCCAAAGCAGAAGCGCGCTTTTCCTGCTTGTCTTCAGCCATTGCTCTCCCCTCCTTTCATGGATATTTTGCCTGCTTTAGCCTCTTTCTTGGCCTCTTTCTTGGCTTTTTCCTTGACGTCGCTTGGCGTCATCCGCGTGCCCCAGGTTGACTTCCAGAAGGTGAACCAGGCAATCGGCATCTGCCACAACAGCACGACTTCATAGTAGAGGCAGAAGAGGAAGCCAAAGGCCCAGGTGCTGCTCTTTCTCAGCAAGAGCTGGGCAAAAGTCATCATCAGGCTCATCAGCATTAACCCAACCAGGAAAGTCGTTGGGAAAATGTGCTGGGTCAGCGGCACCCACATCAGGTTGTAAACCACGACGACCGGCGCCAGCATCGGCACGATCAGGCCAATATAGAAGTTGATCGCCGCGTATGGCTCCTTGCGCCACATAAAAAGACCAGCCCGCAGCGACTCGCGCAGCCATGACCGCTTCCAGCGCATCTGCTGCTTTAAGAAAACCTTATGCTTGCGCGGCACGATGGTTGAACAGACGGCCGTGTCCTGGTAGCCGCAGCGGTTGTGGCTGAGGATGAAATTGGTCATGGAGCGGTCATCGCCAAAAGTGGCCTTATGCCCCAAAAAGCGCTGGTTGATCCAGTCATCCTTGTACTTGAGCACCAGGTCCCGCCGGTAGCAGGACAAAGGCCCGCTTAAGCAGGTCACCGCATCAAAAATTCCTTCGGCTGCCTTCATGATCCGGAAGGCAATGTAGTAGCGGACTGACTGCATCTCTGTCAAGGCATTGGTGTAAGTGTTGGCCACGTCGCAGCGGCCAGCGCAGCCGCCCATCTTCGGGTCTTGGAAAGGCTGAACCAGGTTGACCACGGCATCCGGCTCCAAGAAGGAGTCAGAGTCAACGAACATGACCAGGTCAGTGTCGGTATTCTCCACCCCCCGGACCAGGGCATCGCGCTTGCCGGCATTCTTTTCCTGAACGAAGTACTTGAAGCGGTCTTTGATCCGGTAGCGCTCATCTTCGCTTTTGAGCAGCTTTTGGTACAATTCCTCGATTTTTTCGACTGAACGGTCAGTCGAGCAGTCATCAACGACGATCACTTTCAGCTTGTCGACTGGGTAGTACTGGTCCAGACAGGACAAGATGGTCGTCTGAATCCAGGTCTCTTCGTTAAAGCAGGGAATAATGATCGTCACCGACGGGGTAAAGTCGGGGTTGACCGGGACTGGCTTGTAAAGAGCGCCGAACAGGTAGCGCGTCAGCAAGAAGGCGGCCGCGATCAGCGAGTAGGTATACAAAATGGCATTGTACTTGTAGTAGATCACTGACTCAGCCCGCATCAAGACGACGCAAAAGGCGACTAATGCCAGGCACCAGGAAGCGCCAACCAAGATAAAGCGGTCCTTGTGCCGCTTCATGTAGCTGGCCAGATTGGCAGAAAACTGGACCCCGATTGCCTGCTGGGCATCGTCAAAGCGGACAAGCTTGGCAGAAGTCCGAAAGCGCATCTCATGGCCTTCCGGCATGGCGCCAGCCGGCACCTTGAACTTCAGGCGCAGCTCTTCCGCGTCCTTAAATTTCTCATAGTCATCCTGGTCCTTGAACTTGATCAGCATCCCCGTATCAGAGATGTCCGCGCAGGTTCCGGCAGCCTTAACCGGATGCGCGTGATGGCGGGCGCTCAATTTGACCTTAAAGTCGCTCACGTAGCGGATCCCCAGCCGGTAGTCGCTCATCACCGATGAAAGGTTCTCGTCTGCGGTAATGTCCCCGCGCCGGTCCATTTTGGAGCGCTGGTGGCTTGGATCAGGAACGTTGGGCAAAAGGCGGCGGTCCTTTTTCTCATCAAGGAGAACTTCGCCATTGACTTTAAATTCTTTCCCTGTCATTTTTATCTGCCTCCCATCACCCTGCCGGAGAAGTCGCCGGTATATTCGTCAACGCGCGCGAACTTGTAGCCCTCCTTCTTCCAGATTGGAATCATCTTGTCGAGCATCTGCGGCGTCAGATAGGCATTCTCCAAGCTGTGCATAACAATCACGCTTCCGCTTGCAACGTTGAAATCACCTGCGGATTTCGGTGAGCCATAACGCATCTCCTTGACGTACTTGTCATAGTCTTTGCGGGCATAGTCATCAGTTGAGACGTTGCCGGAAATGACGTAGCGAAAGCCCACGTCGAAGGCTTCGAACAGACCGGCCTTGCTGACTTCCAGGGTCGGCGGCCGGAAGTCCAGCTGCAAAGCCGGCTTGCCGGCAACCTTGACGTCGCCGACGTACTTGTTCAATTTCTCATAGGACTTGACCAGGTCCTTGCGCAGCTTTAGCCGCTCAGCCTTGGTCAGATTGCGGTAGGCCGTATGCTTTTGGTTGGCAACGGCCAGCTGATCGTGCGAATTGGAGTGGCTGGCAATTTCATGCCCGTCCCGCGCGATTGCCCGCAACAGATTCGGGTTGTACTGGACGTTCTGGGTCAAAACGAAGAAGGTTGCCTTGACGTGGTGCTTCTTTAAAACATACAGGATCTTGTTGATCGAGTTGTCGCTTCCCCAGTCGTCAAAAGTCAAAAACAGGACTTTCTTGTCGGTCAGCCGGCCAATTTTGTTAAGCTGGGCAATTTCAGAGTCATTAAAGCCGGGCAGCTTCTTGCGGCTGACCACGAAATTCGAGCCCACGTAGTGCCGCTTCAGATAGCCAAAGCGTTCAGCCGGCGATTTCAGATTGGCCAAAAAGTCCTTGTTCATCGTGACTTTGTCCTGCTTTGGCGGATTAAGCCGGTAGACCAAAGGCGAAGCCAGCAAGTGGCTGACCGTCTTGATTTGATAGCGGCTTTTTGGCGCCGTGACTTTGGAGCCGTGAGCCTTGTAAGCAATTGAATCCAGGTGCTCGCGGATCATGGCCATCACCATGTCGCCCATGATGGTCTTCTGCCCCGCCCGGCTCCCCTGGTCATGCCGGTAATAGCCCAAGTTGAAGTAGTCCAGGCTCCCGCGGCTGAAGCGGACCTTGGCAACTTTCCGCGCGGCTTTTCCCAGACTGCTTTGGTCAGTTGCCGCGGTCTTGCTGGCAATCATCGACCGCGTTGCCCCGACCGCTTGCATCCCATAGGCATGGATGGCCTGCAGAACGGCCTTCTTGGCATTTTTGCCGGTCAGGTAGACCAGCTTAGGCTGATCGTCATAGCGCCACTTGCAGTAGGCCAAGGAATCATGCAGATATTCGCAGGTCCCGGTAAAGTCGGCCTTGTACTGGTTGTTTGGAGCATAGACCAAGCCAATTTCATGGCCTTGCTGCCGCAATTGGCTAATTGCCGGCCCAGCGGTCCGCAGCTCATCAAAGCTGGCAAAAAAGGTGCCTTGGTAGCCCCGCTTGTTCAAGCGCTGGGCCACGTCCAAGTCAACGGCCTGATTGGACAGGTTGCCGAAAGTAAAGGCCACCGCTTGTTCAGTAGTTGGCACGTACTTCAAGAAGTCAGCCTGCCGGCCTTGATTTTGCTTTTTCAGCTGGGCGATCTTCGACCGTGACAGCTGGGGAATCGTGCCTGAGTCCTTTAAGATGGTGCTGAACTTGACCACTTTGTACTTGCCTTTGTCCGCCTTGGCCAACAGCTCGCCAATCTCCTTGGTCTGGTCCGCTTGGTACAGGTAGTAGGCTCCCCGGCTAAGTTTGGCAGGATTTTGGGCCTGGACCGGGATCAGGCTGACCTGCCAGCAGGAGCGCTTGACAGCGGTCTCATTGTCGCCCTGGTGCATGACATAGGCGGCAGGCTGATAGCCATTCTTCGTCAGGGCTTCCTTGCCCTTTTCGATGTTTTGATATGCCCCGGCAATGGTCAAGCTGGCCTTGTCGGCTAAGCCGCCAGTTTCAATTCCATAGCCGTCAGCAGTCATTCGCTTGACCAGCTGGCTGGGCGTGGTGCCGTTGACGACGAAAGAAGCGCTGGCCTGGTGGGCCGTCAATTCATGCTTAACGGCCTCGTATTCACTGGTCGTATCGACTCCCTTGACCAAGAGAGCCAGCTGCTTTTTATTGGTCAAAGAATAGCGGTAGATCACGGCTTCTTGGCTTGGATCAGCCAGCATGGCCTTGATGTAGGACGCGGATTTTTCCACGCCTAAATCATCCAGCTTAACATTGGCAATCTTCTGCTTGGCCAAGGCAGCCAAGAGCCACTTGGTGACCTGGTCGATCTCCACTTCTTTCTTGCGCTTCCTAGCAGCCTGGTCGCGCAGATCGGCCTGCTTGTCCAAAGCCGGCGTCGCGGCCACGATTGCCGGCTCTTGATGGGTCTTGTCAGCCAGGCCATCCAGCTTGACGACCACGATCCGGTGGCCATCAAGGTGCTTGACGTAGTTTTGAGCTTCCTGCTGGCTGGTGAAGGTTTTGCTGTCGATCAGGTCGCTTTCATCCGGAACCACCACCTGGTCAAAGCCGGTTGCTTTGGCGGCCTGCAAGAGGCTGGAATCCCAGCTGGTCCCCATCAGGTAGTTTTTGCTGATTTTTCGCCCGCTCTCTGACTCCAAGGTTTGCTTGGCCAATTGCAGGGTGGAGAGGGCTTTTTTCAGCGGCATGGCGCCAAGATTTTCCTTGCCGGTAATCCCATTGCCGATCACCCTTTGCCCATTTTTGGCAATTTCCCTGAGCAGGACGTCGTTTTCCCGGGCATGGGCCGCGGGAACGGCAAAAGTCGCCTGAATCCGGTACTGCTTGAGCAGGCGGAGGATGTGCTCATCGATTTCCTCATCTTCATTGATGCCGGCAAATACCAGGGAAACTTTGACAGTCTTGGTCGCCTGCTTGCTGGTGATCAAGTCGCTGGGCGCGCTCTTGCCGTATTTAGCCAGCAGCTTGCCAGAGACCGGCTGCTTTTTCAGACTGGTCGTTCCATCGACATGAACGTCGATCTTGCGGCTGAGCCTGGCAATCTGCACGCCCCGGTAGGCGGTCCAGCCCAAGAGGCAAATGGCTGCCGCGATCACCAGGATCAAGACGCCCATGCCGGTGCTGGTCTTTTCGCCGTGCCGGAGCAGGTAGCGCTTGTGGTCTTGTTTTTGGGCTGAACTCTTTTTTCCTTGCTCCTTCATTTTTCTCATCCCCTCGCTTGCAAAATCTTACAAAGACCAGTAAGAAAAGCCGGCCTGCTTAACCAAGGCTGGGTCATAGATGCTCTTGACGTCGATCAGCAGCTTCTCTTTTTCAGGGATATCCTTGAAGTGCTGGTCAAGCTCGGCCATTGACAGGTCCTTGTATTGCTGGTGGGCGACGGCCACCAGGAGGCAGTCGGCATCCCGAATTTCAGCCAGAGGCTTCAAGTCAAGGCCATAAACCCGCTTAACCAAGGCCGGGTCAGCCCAGGGGTCGGTTGCTTCGACCACGATGCCGTAGTCCTGCAGCTTGCGAATAATGTCAACCACCTTGCTGTTGCGGATGTCCGGGCAGTCTTCTTTGAAGGTGATGCCCAAAACCGCCACCTTGCACCCCTTGAGCCGCTTGCCCAGCAAGGCCAGGCGCTTGATCACGCATCCGCCGACGAACGCTGCCACCTGGTTGTTGACCTGCCGCGTCGCCGTCAAGACCCGGGGATGGTAGCCCAAGCCTTCCGCCTCTTCAATAATGTAGTAAGGATCAACGCCAATGCAGTGGCCGCCGACTAGCCCAGGCTGAAAGCCGAGGGCATTCCACTTGGTATTCATCCCATCGACCACTTCTTTGGTGCTGATGCCCAATTTTTCAAAAATTACCGCCATTTCGTTGATAAAGGCAATATTGACGTCTCTTTGACTGTTTTCAGTGACTTTGATCGCCTCAGCTACTTTAATTGAAGAAACCGGATAGGTCCCCGCTTTGATGATCAGGTCATACAAGCCCTTGATCTTCATCAAAGAATCCTCGTCCATGCCGGAAACGACCTTTTTGATGGACGCGACCTTGTGGACCGGATCGCCAGGATTGATCCGCTCAGGCGAATAGCCGACCTTAAAGCCGCTGCCGCACTTGAGCCCACTGTTTTTCTCCAGGATGGGCGCGCAGACGTTCTCAGTAATGCCTGGCGAAACGGTGGATTCATAGACCACGATGGCGCCAGGCTTGAGATTGCGGCCAATGATCTCACTGGCTGACTGAAGCGGGCGCAAATCGGGTATGTGGTCCTGGTAGACCGGGGTCGGCACGGCCACGATCACGAAGTCGCCCTTGCTGATCTCCCGCTCATCGCTGGTAAAATGGACCTTGCTGGCCTTAAGGCGGGCTGAGCCCACTTCCCCAGTTGGGTCCACCCCTTTTTGATAGTTGGCAATCTTCTGCTGGTTGATGTCAAAGCCGATCACTGGCAGCTGCTTGGCAAATTCAAGGGCCAGGGGCATCCCCACATAGCCCAAGCCTACCAGGCAAACTACCGGCAGGGCTTTTTCTGCGGTATCCTTGTTCATTTTGATTCTCTCCCTATTTTCCTGAAACTTAGTTCTTTAATAATATTTTTAGCACAGATGTAAGCGCTTTTCAAGATAATTTCATTATAAGCAACAAATTTTCTCCTGGCTTTCAAAGAATTTTTTTAATAAAAAAATTGACATAGCTTAATTTTCTTTCTCATATAGCAAAAAAATTGCCAAGACGCGTGTCGGGACAAGACCAGCCAAAAAAGGTACTATTAAACCAAGTACTAATTCAGATTACCGAGGTAAACAAGATGAAAAAATACGATTTTGAGACCCTCCTGGACCGCCGCGGCCATGACGCCCTGGCAGTCGACGCGATTGGCATGGGCGGCTTCGCCCCGGACAAGGCCAAGGAAGGCTTTGACACCATTCCAATGTGGGTGGCCGACATGAACTTTCCAACCGCTTCGTCGATCCAAGATGCAATTATCGCGCGGGCCAAGCATCCGGCCTTTGGCTACTTTTTGCCCAGCGATGAGTACTTTGACGCCATCATCAACTGGCACAAGGAGCATAAGGGAGTCGCGGACCTTAAGAAAGAAGACATTGGCTATGAAAATGGCGTTCTTGGGGGCGTCGTTTCTGCCTTGAAAGTCTTCGCTTCAGCCGGCGACCCGGTCCTGCTGCACTCGCCAACCTACATGGGCTTCACCCACGCTCTTGAAGACAACGGCTTCCGCATCGTCCACAGTCCTCTGAAAAGAGATGCCGCCGGCACTTGGCGGATGGACTATGAGGACATGGAGCGGAAAATTCAGGAGAACCACATTCACGTGGCCGTCTTCTGCAACCCCCACAATCCGTGCGGGCGCGTCTGGACCAAGGAGGAAATTGCCCAAGCCATGGCGGTTTATGAGCGCAACCACGTCTGGGTGATTTCTGATGAGATTTGGTCGGACCTGCTGCTGAACGGACACCAGTATACCCCAGCCCAATCAGTCAGCGCCTGGGCTCATGACCATGTCTTGGCCTTCTACGCGCCATCCAAGACCTTCAACCTGGCCGGGCTCATCGGCAGCTACCACGTCATCTACAATCAGCCAATCAGAGAACGGGTCGAGGCCATCGGCGCCAAAACGATCTACAATTCCATGAACGTCTTCTCAGAGCATGCCCTGATTGGCGCTTATTCACCAGAAGGCAGCAACTGGCTGGGGCAATTGTTGCCGGTCCTGTCTGCCAACGTCAACCTGGCCTGCGACTATATCGACCACAAATTTGCCGGCGTAACGGCCTTCAAGGCCGAAGGCACCTACATGCTCTTCCTTGACTGCTCAAAGTGGCTGCAAGAGCGCGGCCTGAGCCAGCAAGAACTTTTGAAGAAGGGCTGGGACTACGGGATCGGCTGGCAGGACGGCCGCCTCTTTCAAGATGCCAGCAGCCTGCGCGTCAACCTGGCCTCCCCGCACAGTCAAATCAAAAAAGCCTTCGAGCGCATGGACAAGTACGTCTTTAACGCTTAAAGGCACTCACGCAATTTCAGGCATGCAAAAAGGCGGTCCGTCAACAGACGGATCGCCTTTTTTGCTGATTTTGAATTTGCGCCTTGGCTTAGTCAGACAAGACTTCTGCGGCAGCTTCGCGCTTCATTTCAAGCTTGCGCAGCCATGGCAACAGGAAGCCAGTCCCGAACAAGACCAGCACGGAGAAGATGTTCATCCACAGCTGGTTGGTCCAGGCTTGGGTGCCAAATTGCGCTTCTTGCGGCAAGAAGCCCATCGTCGCGCAGGCAAAAGTGAACAGGAAGCACCACCAGCCGACAGCCAGGGCCCCCTTCTTGTTCTTGATAAAGACAAAGTCTGACTTGAACTTGTCCTGCTGGTAGCGGATGGCCAGGAAGGCAATGAAGACTACGGAAGTCTTGTATGGGGAAACGATCCCGTTTAAGTTCAGCAGCCAGTTGAAGATATCGTTGATTTCTGGCAAAGTCCCTGACAAAAGCAGCAGGAACAAGGCAATGCCCGCCGTCAGCATGTAGCTGTGAACCGGACGGCCGGACTTGTTCTTCTTCAAGATCCACTTCGGCATGTACTCACTGGCCGTGTCGGACGCGAAGACCCGGCTGGCCGCGTCAACCAAGGCTGCCAGCTGAGCCAGCATGAAGAAGAGCTGGACGGCAGCGAAGACGTACATCAGGGTGTTGCCCATGCCGGCTTCCCGGCCCAGGATCTGGAAGGCATAGTAGGACCCGTTCATCTTGAAGTCCTTTGGAATGTTGTGGGTGTCAAACAAGGCAGCCAGGCCCAAAGTCTGGAAGATGGTCATAAAGGCCGTCATGAAGACCAGGGCCCACATTGACTTAGGGAAGTCGCGGACTGGGTGCTTCAGGCGGGAAACGTACGGCGCGGCCAGTTCCGCCCCGGACATGGCAAAGATCAGCAGACCGGTCGTTGAGAAGTAGTGCAGGCTAAAGGAAGGCTTCAGGTTTGACCAGGTCAAAGGCGTGGCCATGTGGGCACCGTGGGTTAAAGCCCAGGCAACCAGCAGGACAAAGATGAAAGACATGCTGAACATGGCGATCCCGCCGATCAAGGACATGATGTCCAGGGCCTTCCGGTAGGAATTTTCAAAGACCAGGAAGAGCAGGATGATCACGAAGGTCAGCAGGCCGAAAGTAAAGGTCGACATGTGCTGGCTCAAGGTGTTGTTGCCCAGGATCAGCCAGGAGATGGCCACGATGACTGAGTTGGAAACGTCAACCAAATATGGAATGGTCTGGGCCCAGTACATCCAACTGGTCGCGTAGCCCAAGGCGTCAGAGCCGGTCCCCCGGCGAATCCAGGAGGCCAGACCGCCGGCCTCATTTTCCTTAAAAGTCAAGCCCAGCTGGGTTACGATCATTTCGTAAGGAATGATGTAGGTCGCCAGCAGGAACAGCCAGGAAATTACGACTGACAGTCCTTGGTTCTGGAAGGGGAAGAAGATGTCTTCAAACCCGATGATGGTCACGTAGTCCAGCATGGCCAGGGTCAGCCAGCTCATATAGTTTTTATGCTTTTTTTCTTCGATCAATTTATTACCTCTTTAGTGATTAAGCATTTCGTTTTCTCCCAATCACCAGCGGAGGGTCGTTCTTTTGATAAGACACAGGCATCCCCTTTCCGCGCAATCCCGCTTGCTATTTCTTCTTTGCTTTCTAAAAGCAATGTTTCCAGTATAGCCGCGTAAAGCGCTTCAAGGCAAAGGGAAATTTCCGATTTGTTAAAAAGCGTTAAAATCTTAATAATTATCACAAGAGATATGAATATTTGCCAACATGAGCTAGAATTTATAAAGAAACAAGAACATGCTGATAGAAAGGTTTAGAGATTATGCACTATTTAGCCATCGCTGGCCGCGCTGAAGTCAAGCACTTTATCCCCTACGGCTGGCCATTTAAGGAACTCACGGAAAACATGAACCCGGCGGACTTGGCCGCGGTCGTCATCAAGCGCGGCGACAGCCGGGCTGAGGGCATGTGGCACCTCTTTGAAAAGCAGCTGCAATTACCCCTGCCTTTAATCGTCATCGACCCTGAAGCTGACCAAAAGGCCGTTGCCGCTGAAATCGCCGCCAAGGCCAAAAGCTACGCGGATCAGGTCTTGCCGCCATTTTTGACCGACCTGATCGACTTTGCCCAGCGGGATGCCCTGATGCTGGCCACGCCGGGCCACCACAACGGACACTTTTACCAGCGTCATCCAGCTGGAGCGGCCTTGTACAACTTCCTGGGCGACAACTTCTTCAAGTTTGACGTCTCTGACACCCTGCCGGAACTGGGCGACATGATGACCCATGAAGGCACGCCCCTGACTGCCCAAAAGCAGGCAGCCAAGGCCTTCAACGCCGACAAGGTCTACTTCTGCACCAACGGGACCACCAGTTCCAACACCATCTGTGCCCAAGCCCTCCTGAAGCAGGGCGACTTGGTCCTGTTTGACCGCAACAACCACAAGTCCCTTTACAACAGTGCCTTAATCATGACCGGGGCCAAGCCGGTCTACCTGCCAACCGACCGTAATGCCGATGGGCTGATCGGTCCCTTGACTAAGGAAGCTTTGGATGAAGACCGGATCCGCCAGGAAATCGCCAAGGTCGACCCGGCACGGGCTCAAGCCAAGCGGCCCTTCAGAATGGCCGTCCTGCAGCTGGAAACCTATGACGGGATCTTCTATGATGCCCGCCTCCTGCTCAAGAAGCTTGGCAAGCTCTGCGACTACATTCTCTTTGACTGTGCCTGGGGTGGCTATGAGCAGTTCGTCAAAGTCCTTGACGGCACCTCCCCTTTGGCCCAGGAATATGGACCGGATGATCCCGGCATCCTGGTCACCCAGTCCATCCACAAGCAGCAGGCGGGGATGACCCAGGTCTCCCAAATCTTGAAAAAAGACCGTCACATCAAGGGCCAGGCCCGCTACGTCGACCACAAGCACTTCAACCATGCCTACCTTAAGTACGTGACGACCTCATATTCTTATCCGCTCTATGCCTCACTGGTCGTCAACGCGGCCATGGCGGCCAGCCCGGCCTGCCGGTCCTGGTGGGATGAGACCACCCGCCTGGGAATTGAGTTCCGCAAGGCCTTGCTGAAGGAGAGCAAGCTGTTTAAGCCGCTCATTCCCAAGTATTTCCACGGGCAAAAGTGGGAAGAGGTCCCAACCGAAGTTTTGGCCAATGATCCTGAAGCCTGGCAGCTGCACCCAGATGACGCTTGGCACGGCTTTAGAAAAATCGCTGACGGCGAAGCCCTAATCAGTCCGGAAAAAGTCACGGTCATGAATCCGGGGATCGACCTGGAGCATGAGGAATTCACCGACCAAGGGATCCCGGGCTCAGTCGTGGAAGAATTCCTCCATGAGCGCGGGATCATTCCGGAAAAGTCCGACTCCTACTCCACCCTCTACCTGCTCACGCCAGGCGAAAGCGAAGCGGACATGCGGACCATCCTGGACGCCCTGCTTGACTTTGAAAAGGCATATGAAAATCATGCTCCCCTCAGCGAAGTCATGCCACGCCTTTACCGCCAGCACGCGGACCGCTACCAAGGCTACACTTTGGACCAGCTCTGCCAGGAAATTCATGAATACTACAAGCAAAGCCAGATCTTCAAGTACCAGCAAGAGCTCTTCTTAAAGCCAAGCTTCCAGGACTACCAAATGCTGCCAAGCCAGGCGGACCTGGCCTTTAATGAGTCAAGATCCGAATTGGTCAAGCTGGATGACTTGGAGGGCCGCACCGCCCTTGAAGGTGCCCTTCCTTACCCGCCAGGCGTCTTCGTCGTGGCACCTGGGGAAAAGTGGCAAAAGGGCGATATTGACTACTTCAAGATCCTGATCGGCTGCGCCCACAAGTTCCCGGGCTTTGACCCGGAAATCCAGGGCGTCTACCAAGAAGACGAAGACGGCCAGGTTCAAGTCTACGGCGAAGTCTTAAAGGAAGATTAGCCTTTATTTTTCAAAAAAGAAAGCGACAAGCAGCAAGAACATGAAGAAAAGCATTAAGATTTTAGCGGCCATCCTGGCCGCGGCAGCCTTGACTGGCTGCTCCAAAAAAAGCGCTGGCAAGCACACGGACGTCAACAAGGCGGCCAGTTCCCTGGCCAGCTCCAACGTGGTCACCCAGACCAGCAACCGGATCAACTACCAAAATTACCAAAAGATCAAGGTCGTGGAAAAGACCGGCAGCACCCTCCAGGACGTCAACCGGCTCCTGGGACGCAAGGCGGACGCGATTTCCAAAAGCAGCAACAACGGCCTCAAAGTCAAGGTCTACACCTGGCAAGGCGTGGCTGGCGGAACGGCTGGCTCCAACCTGACGGTTGAATTTGCCAAAGGCGTGGCCCTGGTCAAGCAGATCAGTGGCTTCAAAGTGAACCGGCAAAAGGACATCACCCTGAAAGACTACCAAAAGCTGAAAAAGGGCCAAAGCCAGGCCGCAGTCAAGACCCTGTTGGGCCAGCCCAACGGCTACTCAGAATCTGATTATGGCAACAAGGTCACCATCCTCTGGATCTATACCAGTGGCCTCAAAGGCGAAGGCCGGCCAAGCCTCTACGTCACCTTCCAAAACGGCAAGCTGCTCAGCAAGCAGCAAAGCGGCTTGGAATAAAGCATCAAGAGTCATAAAGAGGCTGGAAATAAAAAAGGCTTCTAGAAGTGAAAAAACTTCTGGAAGCCTTTTTTATCACAGCAGAGAGCTGCTGAAGCTCAAAAGTGCCCTACTGAAGCAATTTTTTCGAAAACTGGTTCCCGAAAAGTACCTTTGTAAAGATTAATCCTGAAAAGAAAAAAGCAGGTCAAAGACCTGCTTCGTTCGTACTCTGATGCCCACTAAAGGAGTCGAACCTTCACTCTGTTGCCAGAACAGCGACCTGAACGCTGCGCGTCTGCCAATTCCGCCAAGTGGGCTTTCTTTTTGTTTAGTGATTCGTTCCCGATCACGTTTATTATATTACCGGAGATCTTTCAGAAAGTAAAGCTTTTTTCGCAACTTTTTTCAATTTTCTTTACAGAAGTCCCAGAAAAGTAAAAAAGAGGCAAAATTGCCTCTTTTTTTCGATAAGATCAAAAGTCTACCTTCGTAACTTCGCCGCTGGCCACGGCCTTGACGCCCGCGGGCGTGTTAAGGAGGAGTCGGCCCTGGTCGTCGATGTCCAGGCACTGCCCTTGCAGCTCCCCGTGGCCTAACTTGACTCTGATCTGCCGGCCCGGCAAAAAGCAAAGCCGCCGGTAGCGGTCAAGAAAAGCCCTGTTTTTCGCCGAAACCGCGGCTTTTTCGATTGCCCGGCAGGCGCCTTGGACCAAGTCCTGGTCAAGCTTTGCGCCCGGCAGCAGGCTGGCGGCATTTGGTGCCAATTCTGCGGGAAAGGCCGCGGTGCCAAAATTCAAGCCGAAACCGACCAGCAGCCAGTCCCCCCGGCGCTCGGTCAAAATGCCCCCAAGCTTCTTTCCGTCCAGATAAAGGTCATTGACCCACTTCAGGCGGATCTGCTGCTGATAGCGGCGGTTGAGCCATTCTGCCAGCTCACAGCCCACCGCCAGGGTGACCAGACCCAGATTGGCCGCCTCCGGTACCGGCAAGGCAAGCGTCAAGTACAAGCCGGCAGCGGGCGAATAGAACTGGCGGCCCTGCTTGCCATAACCCGCCGTCTGCCGCAAGGCGCAGACGGCAAAGGGCGTCTTAGCCCGTGGCCTGGCCAGTATTTCCTTGACCTTGTCTTGGGTTGAAGGCAGCTCCGCGTAATATTCAATCTCCATCTCAGGGCGCCTATGACAGATGCACGACCTTGTCGACGTAGATCACGTCCCCGGTCAAGCCTGTAGCCAGGTCACTGGTCAAAAAGGCACAAGTATTGCCCAATTCATCCAGAGTCACGTTGACTCCGTCGACCGTCCGGTTCTTTGACTGCTCCAGCAGCTGCTTGTGGTCGCCAATGCCCGTGACCGCCAAGGTCTTCATGGCCCCGGCGGAAATGGCGTTGACGCGGATTCCATTGGTTCCCAGGTCCCGGGCCAGGTAGCGGACGCTGCTTTCCAGGGCCGCCTTGGCAATCCCCATCGTATTGTAGTTGACGATGGCCCGGGTTGACCCCATAAAGGTCAAGGTCACGATGCTGGCTGGCCGGCTCAGCAAGTCCAGGGAAACCGCCGCCTTGGCAACGGCAATCAAGGAGTAGCTTGAAATGCTTTGGGCCGT
The DNA here is from genome assembly GCF_044902225.1 of Lactobacillus sp. 23-2. Lineage (NCBI taxonomy): Bacteria > Bacillati > Bacillota > Bacilli > Lactobacillales > Lactobacillaceae > Lactobacillus > Lactobacillus sp. 23-2. Next base: position 17,874 of record NZ_JAOQBX010000001.1, read on the forward strand.
CAGGTAGCCGTCACGGGTTGAATTCAAGATCGACCCTTCCAGCTCATTTTTTGGCGCGAAGGCAATGGCGTGAACCAGACCAGCCGCTTGGCCAAAGCGGGCTTTGATCCCGCTGAAGGCGCGCTCGATGCTGGCATCATCGGCGGCATCGCACTCAAACAAGTGGTCTTCTGGCAAGTCCATCCGGACCAGGCTCTTCTTCATGCGCTCATTTTGGTAGGTATAGATTACTTCCCCGCCTTGGGCCATGATTTGCCGAGCACAGCCCCAGGCAATGGAGCGGCTGTTGGCCACGCCCATGACGATAATCTTTTTTCCCTGTAAAATTCCTGACATCTGCTTCACCTAAAACTTTCTGTAACGTTCATAGCGGCGCTTCAGCAATTCAGCTGGCGTCAGTTGCTGCAATTTGGCCAGCTCCCTGGCCAGCACTTGGTCGATTTCCTGGCACTGCATCAGCCGGTCGGCTTGGTAAGGAACGATTCCTTCAATCACCTGGCCAGCCAACAGGCGCTCTGGGGTCAAGCCCAAAAGCTCAGCCGCTTCCGGTGCCTTGGCGGCGTCCTTCCATAGGATGGCCGCGAAGCCCTCCGGCGACAAGACCGAGTACATGGAATGCTTTAGCATCCAGACCTCATCCCCGCAGGCCAAGGCCAAGGCCCCGCCAGAGCCGCCTTCCCCGTAGATCACGCTGATGATCGGCGTCTTTGCCTGGCCAATTTCCAAGAGGCACTGGGCAATCGCCTGCCCCTGGCCGGCATATTCGGCCTCCTTGCCAGGAAAGGCTCCGGCCGTGTCGACAAACATGAAGACCGGCCTCTGGAAGTGGGCGGCTTCCTTGACCACGCGGGCGGCCTTGCGGTAGCCCCCTGGCTGAGGCTGGCCAAAGTGCTTGGCCAGGCGCTCTTCCAGATTGTGCCCGCGACTGGTGGTCACGACCGTGACCGGCTGGCCATGAAAAGTCGCCAGCCCCGCCACGATCGCCGGGTCATCGCTTCCCGCCCCGTCACCGTGCAGCTCAAAGAAGTCAGGAAAGAGCTGGCTTCTGATCAGGTGGCCGGACAGCTTGTCGCTGGCCCGGGCCGCCTTGACGATCTCAATTGCCTTAGTCATGTCTTTGCCCTCCATTCTTCAGCAGCCAGGCGATAGTCGCTTTTTCCTCCTGGCGCAATACGATGTGGTCAATAAAGCCGTGCTTCAGGACCGTTTCCGCGTCCTGGGCATCTGCCGGCAGCTGCTCGTGGATCGTCTGCTCGATCACCCGGCGGCCGGCAAAGGCCACCATGGCATGGGGCTCAGCCAGAGTAATGACCCCCTCGCTGGCAAAACTGGCCGTGACCCCGCCGGTGGTTGGGTCAGTCAAGACCACGATCGACACGAGCCCGGCCTGCTTGTGCAAGGCCAGGGCATTGGTCACCTTGGCCATCTGCATCAAGGAATAGATCCCCTCTTGCATGCGGGCCCCGCCGCTGGCCGTAAAGATGACGACCGCCAGCTTCAGCTCTGTTGCCCGTTCAATCATTCTGGCCAGCTTCTCGCCAGTGGTTTGCCCTAAGGAGCCCATGATGAAATATGGGTCCATGATTGCCAAAGCCGCCTGCTCGCCGGCAAAGCTGGCCTGCCCCGTCCAAACGGCTTCATTTAGGCCAGTTGCCTGCTGGCCCTTGGAAATTTTGGCATCATAATCGGGGAAGTGCAGGGGGTCAGCTGGCTTCATGTCGGCAAACCATTCCCGCGAATCGTCCGTCAGCCAGGCCAAGCGCTTCTTAGCGGGGATGCGGAAGCCGTAGTCACAGTTCGGGCAGGTCAGATACTTGTCCAAGCGGCTGGCAAAAATCTCCTCATGGCACTTGGGACAGCGCTTCAAGATCCCAGCCGGGATCAAGTCGTCCCCCCGCCGGCTGGCCTTGACCCGGTGCTCGGACAAAGTATTGCGTTTCTTGAACAGCCTCACGCGCTTTCCGCCTCCTCTTTATCTGCGGCTTTTTGCAAGCCTTTTTTCCAGCTTGGCAAAAATACCTTTTCCAAGTAAGTATTGTCAAAAGTTTCCTTTTTAAATACCGGATCCGCCAGAATCGCCAAGTGGAAGGACTGGTTGGTCGCAATGCCGCGGATGACCAGTTCCTTAAGCAGGCGCTCCATCCGCGCGATGGCCTCCTGGCGGCTTGTGCCAATGGCCACGATCTTGGCCAGCATGGAGTCATAGAACGGCGACACCACCATCCCCTGGTAGAGGGCCGAGTCCAGCCGCATCCCTGGGTTGCCGACCGGCAAGAAAAGATAGTCGATCTTGCCCGTCGATGGCATGAAGCCCTTGGCGGGGTTTTCCGCGTTGATGCGGCACTCGATCGCGTGCCCCCGGAAGGCCAGGTCAGCCTGGGCAAAGGGCAGCTCTTCCCCAGCCGCCACCAAGATCTGGGCCTTGACCAGGTCCACGCCCGTCACCATTTCCGTAACGGTGTGCTCAACCTGCAGGCGGGTGTTCATTTCCATGAAGTAGAACTTGTGCTCTTGATCCATCAGGAATTCAATGGTCCCGGTATTCCGGTAGTCAGCGGCCTTGGCTGCCTTAATGGCAATTTGGCCAAGCTTTGCCCGCTCTTCATCAGTCAACAGCTCACAAGGACTCTCTTCGATGACCTTCTGCTTGTTGCGCTGCAGGCTGCAGTCTCTTTCCGGGAAGTAGACGCAGTGGCCAAAATCATCACAGATGACCTGGACTTCGATGTGCTTGACCCCGGTCAATACCTTTTCCAGATACATGTCGTCGCAGCCAAAGTCCATCTTGGCCTCATTCTTGGCGACCTGCAGGGCTTCAGCCATCTGGCTGGGCTCTTGAACTAGGCGGATCCCCTTGCCCCCGCCGCCGGCAGCGGCTTTGAGCAGAACCGGGTAGCCGACTTGGTCAGCAATCCGGCAGGCTTGCGCGGCATCTTTGAGCATGCTGCGGCTGCCTGGAGTGACTGGCACCTGATGCTTGATCATCAACTGCCGGGCGTGCTCCTTGTTGCCCATCTGGTCAATGGTCTTGGCGCTAGGACCGATAAATTTGATCCCGCAGTCCGCGCACACCTGGGCAAATTCAGCACTCTCTGACAAAAAGCCGTAGCCGGGGTGAATGGCTTCCGCCCCCGTGCCGGCAGCGGCCGCGATGATGTTCCTGATATTCAGGTAGGAGTCCTTGGGCCGGGGACCGCCCACGCAGACGGCTTCGTCGGCCAGCTGGACGTGCAGGCTTTCGCGATCGGCGGTTGAATAGATGGCCACCGCCTTGATATTCATTTCTTTCAGGGTACGGATAATCCGTACGGCTGCTTCGCCGCGATTGGCGACTAAAACCTTTTTAAACATTTGACTCACCTAACTGATAATAAAGGTCAATTCCGCCGTGGCGGCCTTCTTGTCGTCAACGGTCGCGCTCCCCTTGGCCAGGCCAACCGGCCCTTTGATCTTTTCCAAGCTGACTTCCAGGCGGACCTGGTCGCCCGGCTTGACCATCCGGCGGAACTTGGCGTCCTTGATGCCGCCAAAGTAGGCCGTCTTGCCCTTGAACTGGTCTTCAGACAAGAGCGCCACGGCTCCGGTCTGGGCCATGGATTCAATCAACGAGACGCCAGGCAGGACCGGATTGCCCGGGAAATGTCCTTGAAAAGTCGCTTCATGAATGGTCACGTTGCGGATGGCGACCGCCCGCTTGCCCGGCTCAAGCTCAACGACCTTGTCGATCAAGAGCATCGGGTAGCGGTGGGGGATGATCTTTTGAATGGCAGCAGCATCTAGGATTGTTTCCATCGCTAATCCTCCTTGACCGTGAACAGGGTCTGGTCGCATTCCACCAAATCCTCGTTTTCCACCAGCACTTGGGAAACCGTGCCGCTGACCGAGCTCTTGATCTCAGTCATCATCTTCATTGCCTCTACGATGCAGACCACCTGGCCCTTTTTGACATGGCTGCCAACCGTTACGAATGGCGAGTCGCCTGGCTTGGCCTGCAGGTAAATGGTCCCTACCAGCGGCGACTTGATGGCATGATCGCCAGAAGCAGGGGCTGGTGCTGTGGCGGCGGCCGCTTTTTCTGGTGCCGGAACTAGCGCGGCAGCTGCCTCTTTCGGCTCGGCTTGCCGCTCTTTTTGTCCAAAGTGCTTGTTCTTGTTCAAGTAGAGGTGCAGCTGGTCATAGTCCAGCTCCATTTCCCGGATATTTGATTTTTCAAAACTTTTGATAAGTTTTTCAACATCGGTTAATTCCAAAATTATGCCCACTTTCTAAATGCCAAGACTGCATTGTGGCCGCCAAAGCCAAAGGAGTTGGAAATGGCGTACTCAGCCGCTTTCAGCTGCTTGCCTGGGCGGACCAGGTTGACCTGGCATTCCGGGTCTTGGTCAAAGCAGCCGATGTTGGCTGGCAGCTGTCCTCTTTGCAGGCTGGCGCAAGTAATTACGGCTTCAATCGCGCCCGCGGCGCCGAGCAGGTGGCCGGTCATCCCCTTGGTCGAGGAGACGGGAACCTGATAGTCGCCAAAGACCTGGCGAATCGCCTTGGACTCGCCGGCGTCATTGGCCTTGGTGGCCGTCCCGTGCGCGTTGACGTAGCCAACGTCTTCCGGCTTGATGCCAGCTTCGGCAATGGCCAGCCGCATGGCTCTGGCCGCTTGCGTGCCGGCTGGATCAGGACTGGTGATGTGGTAGGCATCGCTGGTCGTCCCATAGCCGACGATCTCACCCAGGATCCGCGCCCCGCGCGCCTGTGCATGGTCCAGGCTTTCCAAGATCATGGCTCCGGCCCCTTCGCCTAAGACGAAGCCAGACCGGTTCTTGTCAAAAGGCAAGGAAGCCTTTTCCGGGTCGCTCGCGGTCGTCAGGGCGGTCAAGGCCGCGAAGCCGGAAATGGCCGTTTCATTGACGCAGGCCTCGCTGCCGCCGGCCAGCATGACTTGGGCCCGCCCGGCCTTGATGTGGCGGTAGGCTTCGCCAATTGAGTTGGTCCCGGTCGCGCAGGCCGTTACGACTGAAGTTGAGATATTTTTGGCATGAAAGCGAATGGAGACGTTCCCGGCCGCCATGTTGGCAATCGCCATCGGAATGAAGAAGGGCGAGACCCGCTTTGGACCCTTGTCGTGCATCTTGATGACCTGCTCTTCGATCGTAGTCAGGCCGCCGATGCCAGAGCCAAAAATGACGCCCAGGTCTTCATCCTTGGTGTTTGCTTGGCTGATCCCGGCCATGTCGTAGGCTTCCTGGCAGGCTTGGATGGCGTACTGCGAATACAAGTCCATCCGCTTGGCTTCCTTTTTGCCAACGACCGCCTTGGGGTCAAAGTCATCGACTTCGCCGGCCACCGCGATGCCCGTCGCCGCGGCAGCGAACTTCCTGATCGGCTTGATTCCGACTTTGCCCCGCAAAGTATTTTCAACAAAGGCTTCATAGCCATTGCCATTGGGGCTGATCGCCCCCATGCCTGTAATTACTACACGCGTCATTTTTCCCTCCTAAATCGTCATCCCGCCGTCAACTACGATGGTTTGCCCGGTCACGTAGTCGTTCTCGGCCAAAAAGACCGCGGCTTGGGCGGCTTCTTCAGCCTGGCCAAAGCGGCCCAGGGGAATCTCTTTTAAGGCTGCATCTTTGACCGCGGCGGACAGCTGCTTGGTCATGTCGCTCTCAATCATCCCTGGCGCGATGGCGTTGACTCTGACCCCGCGCCGGGCTCCTTCTTTGGCGCCCGTCTTGGTCAGCCCGATCACGCCGGCCTTGGCAGCCGCGTAATTGGCCTGGCCCAGGTTGCCGTGCAGGCCGACCACGCTTGCCAGATTGATGATCACGCCGCTTTTTTGCCGGAACATCTGCTTCATGGCCTTCTGCAAGACCATAAAGGTCCCGCGCAGATTGACCTGGACGACGGCGTCAAAATCGCTCATTTTCATGCCGATGATCAACTGGTCGCGGGCAATCCCGGCATTGTTGACCACAACGTCCAAAGACCCATAAGCCTTGGCGCTTTCCTTGACCAGGGCCTTGACTTGGTCCTCCTGGCTGATGTCAGCTGGCAGATACCGGTACTCTGCCCCCAGCGCGTCCAGCTCTTCCTGCAAGTCGGCTGGCATCGCGGCATGCCGGCCGTTGATGATCACCCGGCTGCCCTTTTTGGCGAATGCCAGGGCCGTGGCCCGGCCGATTCCCCTGGTTGATCCGGTGATTAAGACGCTTTTATTCTGCAAATCCATTGTTGGCAGCCTCCACAAATTTCTCATATTCTGGCCAGGTCCCGACGCTGAACTGCTTTAAGTCCCGCTTCTGGGCCTTGGCGAACTTGGTCAAGGTCTGGCCCGGGCCAACTTCCAAAGTCGCCTCAATCTTGCCCTGATCCAGCAGGTACTTGACGCAGGCGTCAAAGTGGGTCGGCCGGGCCAGCTGCACTTCCAAGACCTCTGCTAGCCGTTCACCCGCAAATGGCGCGGCCAGGGTGTTGGACACGACCGGCACGGCCGGATCGCGGATCTCAACCCCTTTAAGCCGGTCATGCAGCTTTTGGGCTGAATTTTGGTAAAGGGGAGTGTGAAAGGCTCCGGCGACATTCAGCTCAATCGCCCGCTTGGCCAGCTGCTCTTCGGCCACCTGGTCCAAGAGCTTGGGCAGATCTTGCCGGCTGCCGCCGACTACGACCTGCTTTGGCGAATTGTAGTTGCAGACATAGACCTGCCAGCCCGCCGCTTGGTCGCACTTGACCGCTGCTTCCAATTTGGCCAGGTTCGGCTTAAGCAAGGCGGCCATCGTGCTGGCTACCCGGTCGGAATCGGCTTGCATGTATTCCCCGCGACTGGCGACCAGGGTAATCCCAGCTGGCCAGGCCAAAGCGCCGCTGGCCAATAAGGCCCCGTATTCACCTAAGGACAAACCAGCCATGCCAGCCACGTCCAGGTCAGCATCCCGCTCGATCAGCTTCCACAAGGCCGCCTCAAAGGCGACCAGGGCTGGCTGGACATACTTGGTTTGGTCCAGTTCCCCATGCTTGCTTTTAAAGACCTGGACCAGGTCCAGGTGCGCGGCCTCACTGGCTTCGGCAATCGTTTCTTTAAACAGCGGATCGGCCAGGAAGTCGCAGCCCATGCCGGCCTTCTGGGCCCCTTGCCCGCTGAACAGCACTCCAAATTTCATGTTTAGTCCTTGTCGTCTACAGCTTCCTTTACCAGCTTGACCACATCGCCCACCGTCTTGGTGTCCTCGTCGGCGTCCAGGTCGATGTCGTACTTGTCTTCCAGTTCGTTGACGATTTCAAACAGGTCCAGGCTGTCGGCGTCCAGATCTTCCTTGATGTCGGCATCCATGGTGATCTTGCCTTCATCGACGTCCAATTCTTCTTCTGCGATTTCCTTAACGGCTGCGAAAATTTCTTCTTCTGACATTGTCTTCTCCTTGAAAAAATACTGATTTTGCTGATTGGATTTGCTGGCCCGGTCCGCCTTAAAGGCGGACCAGCATCCCCGCGGTGGTCAATCCTCCGCCAAAGCCGGCCAAAAGGATCAGGTCGCCCTTTTGGACTTCCTGCTTTTGCCAGCATTCGCTGAGCAGGATGGCTTCGCTGGCGGCTGAGGTGTTCCCATAGTCGGCAATATTGACCGGAAACTTCGCAAGCGGCAGCTCCAGGCGCCGGGCCACCTGCTTGATGATCCGGTAGTTGGCCTGGTGCAGGAGGAAGCGGTCCACCTGCCCGAGCTTGACCCCGGCTTTTTGGCAGACGGTCTGGATGGTCTCTGGCACCTCGTGGGTGGCGAACTTATAAACGGCCCGCCCGTCCATTTGAAAAGGACGATAGGTCAGGCAGGTTTTGGGAAAGCAGCCGGCCTGGGTTTCCCCGGCCTTGATGCTGTCCGCCATCTCCCCATAGGTCTTCAGGCTGCTGGCCAAAAAGCGCCGCTCTGGGGCATCCCGCTTGATCAAGACCCCGCCGGCCCCGTCGCCAAACAAGACGGCCGTCGACCGCTCGCTCCAGTCAAGCAGCTTGGACAAAACCTCCGCGCCAATGACCAAGGCACAGGCCCCATCGCGGGTCAGCAGCTTCTCCCCAGCTTCCAGGGCATAAACGAAGCCTGAGCAGGCCGCGGACAGGTCAAAGCAAGCCGCGTTCCTGGCGCCAATGCTGGCCTGGACCCGAGCGGCAACTGACGGCGTATAGGCATCCGGCGACATGGTGGCCACGATGATCAGCTCAATGTCCTCAGGCGAAATTTGCGTCTGGTCCAAGAGCTTGCCAGCGACTTGGCTGGCCAAAAAAGACGTGGTTTCGCCCGTGCTGATATGCCGGCGCTTGATCCCGGTCCGCGTGCTGATCCATTCATCGCTCGTCTCCATCAGCCCTGCCAGGTCGTCGTTGGTTACGATCCGGTCGGGCACGGCAGAAGCCGCGGCAATGATTCTTGCGTAGTTCAATCCCACTCTCACCTTTCTGTCTCCGGTCAAAGCTATATGTATACCAGAAATAATATTTTTGATTGACAGTTGTTAATTATAGTTTTCGCTTGCCGCTTGTCAATACTGTACCAATATCGTATACCCTACGAAAACGCCATTAGGCCAGCTTTTCCAGCCCTTTTGGGGGCAAAAAATATTTTATTTTTTCTTTGACTAGAAAAAACACCTGGAAAATAGCCAAAGAAAAAAGCCAGGAGCAGGCTCCTGACTTCAGTCATCATTTGCTATTCATCGACAGCTCTATTAGTTTTTTCTATTTTTAGCGATTTCGCGGATTCTTGCCTTCGCCTGCTTGCCTTTTTCGGCAGAATCATTGCCAATCGTCTTGACCCCTAAAATATCCAGGAAGAAGGTAAAGATCGGCACGGAGACGATTAGCCCCCAGGTGCCGAAGAAGTGCTCGCCCAAGAGCAGGACCACGAAGGTGTAGAAGATGGGCAGCTCGGTCTTGGACGACATGAACTTCGGGTTGAGCACATAGGTTTCCAGGGTGTGCAAGACCAGAATCATGATCAAGACGTACAAGATATAGCGATAGCCCCCGACGGAATAAGCCACGATAGACAAAGGAATCATCGAGATGATCACCCCGGCCACCGGCACTAGGCTGCAGATGAAGACCAAGAGCCCCAGGGCAAAGACCTGCGGCATCTTCATGATGGCCAGGCAGACCATGGTCAAGGCCGTGTTGCATAGGGCAATCATAAATTGGGCTTCCAGGACCACCCCAAAGGTGTTGGTAAATTTCTTGCCAAAATAGTAGATGTCTTCAAAAAAGCAGCCAAAGAGCTCACTGGTCAGAAAAGACTTGGAGAAATTTCGCATCTCCTTGAGCTCGATCGTGTAGAAGAAGCTCAAGACCAGGGCCATCAAGAAGGACACGGCGACTGACCCAAAGCCCTTGAGCGCCCCGGTAATGACGCCCAGGCTGTTCTTTAGCTGGGTGGTCATGTCCTTTTGCGGGACGTATTTGTGCACCTGGCTCATCAGCCAGCCCATGTCATCAGACTGGTAGAAGGTGATGACGGAATTGGTCATCTTGTAGATCTGGCGGATCAGGACCGGCACGTAGTAGCGCAAGCCCAGGTACAGCAGGGTCAGCAGGATGACGTAGGTCAAGATGACGACCAGCTTCTCTGAGACATGGACTCTGTTAAAGCGGGCCTGGACAAAGCGGACCAGGTGGACGATCAGGTAGGTAAAAATAAAAGTCAGCAGGATCGTGTTCATCATGGCCCGGACGTAATAAAGAGCCAAGACGGTCAGGACCAGCACGACCGCCCGGCGCAAGTGGACATTCTTAATAAATTTTTGCCAAAGACTGCCTTCCATAAATATATCCTTTTCTCCTTACTTGTTGCTAGCTGCTCTTGCCTTTAATTAAAGCACTTTTTCACAAGGCCGTCTCTTACAATTTCCTTAAGTCCAGGCCAAAAGAAAAATTGGTCCAGGGCTTCCCCAGGCCAATTATAAAATTCATTTATCAAAAGGCTCCGCCGCCGCTGCCGCCGCCAAAGCCGCCACTTGAGACATCGCTGCCTGAGAAGGAGCCGCCCGAGCCAGCTGAGGAAGAAATCGCCTCATCAAAGCTGGTCGCAAACCCCCCGCTGCTGCCCACGTAGTAGCAGGCCCAGTAAGGATCAGCGGCAATTTCGGCTGGGAATTCCAGCTTCAGCTGCTTGAGCACCTTCTTGGCCAGGCCAAAGGCAATCGCGTAAGGCATGATCTGCTCCCACAAGATCAGCTCGCCGATATCGCGCATCTTGAACTGGCCAATGTCGTTCAGCATCTGCTTGAAAGCAAGCGCGTGCTCAGTTGCCTTGGCCCCTTTCTCCGTCAAAGATGAGAAGCGGTGCAAGCGCAGCACTGACAAGGCAAAAAATGCCAGGTTCCAGGCCATGGCCAAGAAGAGGCAGAAGAAGTTCTGCTCGCTTTCTTCATACAAGAAGAAGCAGACGAGCCCGGCAGCCACGCTGGCAAACATGATCGCGTACGCGTAGAAGGTCAGCTTGTCTGCCCGCTCTTGCAGCTGCTTGTCGACGTAGCCCTCTTTGATCAGGGCTTCCTGGCTGTCTTCCTGCCACTGCTTGTAGCTGGACGTAATTCCCTTGCTGTCGCCGTACTTGGTCAGTTCTTGGCTGGTAAAGCTCTTGCCATCTCCCACCTTTTTGAAGATCTTGTTTAAAAGCGGCAGATCGCCCCGGTACTTGCTGGTCTTGACGCAGCGAAAGTTCTGCCCTTCCTGCTCCGGCTTGATCGTCAATTCGCCCTGCCCGGCCCGCATGGCGATTTCCGCGGACAAGGCCGTGCTGTCTGGCGCTTTCTTGTTGACCAGCATCTGGGCCACGGTCGGACTAAAGTCCGGCAAGGCGAAATTGTGCCCCAATTCCTTCTTTGAGCGGACTTTGCAGCCAGACTGGCGGGTCTTGAAAAAGACCGGCAGATAAAGGAGCGGGGCCAAGGCAAAGAGGACCAGGCCAATTCGCTCATAGACCCGCTTGCGGGCTTGCTTGGCCTGGCTGGCTTCAGCCAGGCTTTTTTCCTGGGCCACGACCTTGGCCGCGATCTCACCGGAATGGCGCTTGGGGTTCTTGGCCACCAGGCTGTTTGGAAACAGCAGGTGCAGCTCCAAAAAAGTTGCTTCCGGCAGAGCAGCCACTTTGGCTTGAACCAGGCCGCGCTTTGGATCAACCGTCAAGTGGCCTGGGGCATTGACATGGACCCAGCCCTTTAAAAAGGACAGATTCTGGCTCTTGAAGCGGACCGTGGCCGTAACGTTGGCGATTTCTTTCTCCCAGCCGGCCCCAATGATCTTGAAGTTCAGTTCAGACGCGTCCTGGTAGCTGTCCACCGCGCCGGAAATCCGGTAACGGTAAACGACCTGGACCTTGCCCTCTTCAACCCGGTGGTAGACCTTGAACTTGTAGGAGTTGCCCTCCTTGCTGAAGTGGTAGACATTGCCGCTTTCAGCCTGGTTGTTCAAGACCGGGTGGAAGCTCTTCCCGCTTTCCAGGTCCTTGATTTCAACGCGCTGCTGGCTGACTTTCTGCCCTTGCCCCAGGCTTTGGGTGTAGTAGACCCCGTTGGCGGAGTCGTCAAAGTCGTAGTCGATCTTTCTCGTCATTGACAATGAGCCGTCGGCGTTGACTTCGGCCGTCACCTGCATGCGTTCCAAGTCATAGTCGGCCAGAACCCGCTCAGGCAACAGGCAGGCCAGACCGGTGACCAAAAGCAAGACCAGGAGCGCTAAATGCTTGCGCTTCATTTTTATCCCCTCTTTCCGGACTGATGCAATCGCTATTTTTTTCTTAAATTAATTATAATTCAGCAATCTTCTGCCTGGCAATGCAAAAAGAAGCGGCTTTCATTGGCAAGATGCCTGCTTTTATCATGCCTTTCCCGCATAAGCGTGGTAAACTATGTTTATACTGACCTATCATGGATTAACATGAAGGCGAATTGCATTACGTTGGGAGGAAACAAGATGCGCAAACCAATGCTGGCCGGCATCCTTGCCGTGGAACTGGCCTTAGTCGGAGCCGCGTTTTTCTATCACCAGAGTCAGGCAGACAAGAGCAGCCAGGCGAGCGAAAGCGGCAGCAAAACCTACAAAGTCTACCCGAAAGCCGAGAAGAGCTCTGTCAAAGACGACAAGACTGACAAGGATAAGGCTAAAGCCAAGTCCAAATCCAAGAAGAAGAGCAAGAAAGAATCCGCGAGCTCCTCAAGCAGCTCAGAAGACATGAGCCAATCATCTTCGTCAAGCAGCCAGTCAAGCAAAGATGACCAAAGCAACTCCGCAAGCAGCGAAGACCACAGCCAAGCTGAGTCGACTTCCAAGAAGAAGTCAACTTCAACTGGATCAAATTCCAGCGGCAGCTCCTATTCATACTCTTACTACCAGTACAGCTACTCCAGTCCAAGCAGCTCCAAGAAGTCAACGACCAAGTCGTCCAGCTCAAGCACCAAGGACGATGACAGCTATGACACGAATGACGACAGCGACAATAAGGATGCAGACTACGATACTGGCGACACGAATGACGACAATCAAGCTGATACCGATAACACCCAAGCTGATACGGTTGATGACCATGACGTCGATCAAGACAACTAAGTTTTACTGACGCCACCTGCAGCAATTCACCAAAATGCAGCGCAAAAAAATAGTTCAAGATCTGTCAGCAGATCTTGAACTATTTTTTTGCTTGCTATTCTTCGTGACTCTTCACGTCTTCAGCCGCTTCCTTTTCCAATGAAGCTTCGTACTTTTCAACGCCTTCCTTGGCGTCTTCAGCCACTTCAATGCCCAGGTCGCGCAATTGCTGGTCGGCAACTGGACTTGGAGCGTGCATCATTGGCTCGCTGGCGCTGGCGTTCTTAGGGAAGGCAATGACGTCGCGGATGTTGTCCTTGCCAGCCAGCAGCATGGCGAAGCGGTCAAGGCCGATCGCCAAGCCGGCGTGTGGCGGGAAGCCCATGTCCAAGGCATCCATCAAGAAGCCGAATTGCTCGTAGGCCCGTTCCTTGGTGAAGCCCAAGGCCTTGAACATCTTCTCTTGAATTTCGCGCTTGTGGATCCGGATTGAGCCGCCGCCCAGTTCGTAGCCGTTCAAAACGATGTCGTAGCTGCGGGCGTGGGCCTTGTGCGGATCAGTTTCCAGGAGCTCAATCCCCTTGTCGTCTGGCATGGTGAATGGGTGGTGGGCCGCGATCCAGCGCTGGTCGCCTTCATCGTATTCAAAGAGCGGCCAGTCAACAACCCACAGGTACTTGTAAGTGTCCTTAGGGATAATGCCGGTTTCCTTGGCCGTGTGCCGGCGCAGGTAGTTCAAGGAGTCGCAGCAGACCTTCCATTGGTCAGCGATGAAGAGGAGGAGTTCCCCGCCTTCAAGGCCGAATTCCTTGATCAAGCCCTGCTTTTCATCCTCGCTCAAGAAGCGGGCAACTGGGCCAGAGAATTCGCCGTCTTCATACTTGGTCCAAGCCAGGCCCTTAGCGTGGTAGCGCTTGATGTAGTCCTGCATGGCGTCAATCTTCTTGCGGGAGTAGAACTTGGCCCCGCCCTTAACGGCAATCCCGCGGACGAAGCCGCCGTTTGCCAAAGCAGAGCTGAAGACCTTGAAGCCGGAGTTGGCAAAAATGGCGCCCAGGTCATGGATCAGCATTTCGTAGCGGACGTCTGGCTTGTCGCAGCCGTACTTGTCCATTGACTCTTGCCAGGTAATCCGTGGCAGCGGCAATTTCAGGTCAATTCCCTTGACGTCCTTCATCACCTTAGCCAACAGGCCTTCAGTCACGTCCTGCACCCCTTGCTCGTCCATGAATGAGGTTTCCAGGTCGATCTGGGTGAATTCTGGCTGCCGGTCCCCACGCAGGTCTTCGTCTCTGAAGCAGCGGGCGATCTGGTAGTACTTGTCAAAGCCAGCCCCCATCAAAAGCTGCTTGAAGATTTGCGGTGACTGCGGCAAGGCGTAGAAGGAGCCTGGGTAGACCCGGGATGGGACCAGGTAGTCGCGGGCCCCTTCTGGCGTTGACTTGCCCAGGTCAGGGGTTTCAATGTTGATGAAGCCTTCGCCTGACAGGTAGGCGTTGGTTGCCGTCATGATCTTGGCGCGCAAGATCAGGGCGTTTTGCAGGGTTGGCCGGCGCAGGTCAAGGTAGCGGTACTTCAAGCGGGTCTGTTCGCTGGCTACCAGGTCGTCCTTGATTTCAAATGGAGGAGTCTTGGCCTTGTTCAAGACATCGATCTCGCTGGCAATCACTTCCACGTCGCCAGTCTTCATGTCCGGGTTCTTGCTTGCCCGCTCGTTGACCTGGCCCTTGACTTCAATCACGTATTCCTGGCCCAAGGAAGCAGCCGCGTCCATCAGCTCCTTGCCGGAGTCATGGTTTACGACGACTTGGACGATCCCTTCCCGGTCGCGCAGGTCGATGAAGATCAGCTGGCCCAGGTTGCGGACGCGCTGTACCCAGCCGTAGAGCAAAACGTCTTGGCCAAGATACTTGCTGGTAATGTTGCCACAATAATCTGTTCTTTTATCCATTTTCATCATTTTGCAAAAAATCTCCTATTTTTCGATCTTGGAAAGCAGCTTTTCCCGGTCTTCCAAGTCACTGAATTCCAAGCTGAACTGCTCACCGTCGCTCAAGCGCTTGATGGTCAGCTTGCCGGCGGCAATTTCCTTGGCCCCCAGGGTCACGACGTAGCTGGCGCCGACGCGGTCAGCCTTCTTGAACTGGTTCTTCAGCTTTTTCTGGTCAACGTCGTATTGGGCACTGAAGCCAAGGCCGCGGAGCTTGCGGGCGGTCTTGACGGCATACATGGCGCTGCCTTCACCAATGTTGGTGATGAAGAAGTCGATGCCCTGGTCCGCGAACAGCGCCGGGTTTTGCTTGGACAGAACCAGCATCAAGCGCTCTTCGCCGATCCCAAAGCCAACGGCTGGGGTTTCCGGCCCGTCGAATTCTTCAACCAGGTGGTTGTAGCGGCCCCCGCCCAAGACCGTTGAAGGGCTGGCCCAGAGGGACTTGTCGTCCACCATGAATTCGAAGATGACCCCGGTGTAGTAGTCAAGGCCGCGGACCAGGTCGTCGTCAATGACGTACTTGACGCCCAGTTCGTCCAGGGCCGCCAGGATGTTCTTGAAGTTCTCCTTGGATTCATCGTCAAGGTAGTCGCGGATCTTTGGCGCGTCTGGCAAGAACTGCTTGTCTTCTTCCGCCTTGGAGTCCAGAATCCGCAGGGGGTTCTTTTCCAGGCGCCGCTTTGAGTCTTCGCTGAGCTGGTCCTTGACTGGAGTGAAGTAGTTGACCAGGGCTTCGTGGTAGGCCTGGCGGACTTGGCTGTCACCCAAGGTGTTGATGTGCAGCTCGTAGTTCTTGACGCCCAGCTCGCCTAAGAGGTCATGCCCCAGCATGATGGTTTCCACGTCAGCCAGGTAGCTGTTTGAGCCAAAGCTCTCCACCCCGATTTGGTGGAATTCGCGCTGGCGGCCAGCCTGCGGTCTTTCATAGCGGTACATTGGGGCAATGTAGTAGACATTGAACGGCTTGACGGTTTCAGGCCCGTAAAGCTTGTTTTCAACGTAGGCGCGGACGACGCCGGCCGTGCCTTCAGGCCGCAGGGCGATGTGCCGCTGGCCCTTGTCGTAGAAGTCGTACATTTCCTTTTCTACGACGTCGCTGGTCTCGCCGGATGAGCGGGAGAAGATTTCGTAATTTTCAAAACTTGGGGTTCTGATTTCCCGGTAGTTGGCACGCTTGAACAAGTCGCGCGCGGTCTGCTCCACCTTTTCCCATTGACCGGAAGTTTCTGGGAGGATGTCAACAGTCCCTTTTGGCTTTTGAACTCTCATTGGATCACCTTTGTCTAAAATTTATTTTCATCACGCAAAGAAAAACATATAAAAAGCGCCCTTGAATCGAATCAAGGGCGCTTGAAAATAGCACGGTACCACCTTTTGCTTGCTGTCATTAACGCTGACGAAACGAACCATTATCTGTTAAAGGGTCACAGTTAGCGACCTTCTGCTCTTTCACCAGGCGAGCAGTCTCTGAAAAAGGCCCTGCTATCTTCATTCTTTGTCATTGATAATTCTTTACTAGTGTAGCTTGTTTTGCTTGATAAATCAAGGCTTTGTAAGCCCTTTTACAGGTCAAGGACGATGGTGAAGGGGCCGTCGTTTTCCAGCTCGACCTTCATGTCGGCGCCAAACTCCCCTTTTTCAACGTGCAGGCCCTGCTTGACCAGTTCCTGGTTGAAGTCTTCCCACAAGTCCTTGGACTTTGGCGGCCGCATGGCGTGGACGAAGCTGGGCCGGTTGCCCTTCTTGGTGTCAGCCAGCAGGGTAAACTGGCTGACGGACAGGATTTCCCCACCAACGTCCTTGATGCCCAGGTTGGTCTTGCCCTGCTCATCTTCAAAAATCCGCATCTTGGCGATCTTGTCGGCGGCTTTGACCACTTGGTCCAAGCCGTCCCCTTCAGCCAGGCCGACCAGGAGCAAAAGCCCCTGCTTGATCTGGCCGACGACTTGCCCGTCAATTCTTACGGCGGCATGGTTGACTCTTTGAATTACTACTCGCATGTTAGTTGTCCGTTCTCTTAGTATCGTAAACGTCTGGAATGTCGCGCAGCTTGGCCATGATGTCATTGAGCTGCTCGGCGTTCTTGACTTCAACCGTGATGTAGAAGTGGGCGATGTTGTCATCGTTGACGCTGGCCGAAACGTTGGTAATGTTCTTGGTCATGGAGTTCAAGCGGTTGATGACGTCGCTGAGCAGCTTCTGGCGGTTGTAACCAAAAAGCTCGAAGTTGGCATTGAAGCCAGCCTGCTTGTCATCGCTGATCTTGTTCCAGGCCACGTCGATCAGGCGGCCCTGGGTGACGGGATCGCTGCTTGCAACGTTGCGGCAGTCCGCCCGGTGGACGGTCACGCCCCGGCCCTTGGTTACGTAGCCCACGATCGGGTCGCCGGGAACCGGGTTGCAGCACTTGGCAAAGTGCAGGTCCAGGTCTTCCAGGCCTTGAACGACGACCAGACTGTCAGACTTCTTGCCTTTGCCCTTTTTGCTCTTGTTCTTGCTCTTGTCGTCAGCATCGCTGGTCTTCTTGATGACGGTCGCGGCCGCGGTCTGCTGGCCAGCCGTCATGATCTTCTCCTCCAGCTCTTTCTGCTTGGCCTGCTCTTGCTGGTGGCGCAGGTCGGCAGTCAACCGGTTGTAGACCGTCAAGGCTGACATGTTGCCAAAGCCAATCGCCGCGTACATGTCGTCTTCAGTCTTGAAGCTGTAGTGGCGCAGGACTTCGTCGATCTTGTCCTTGGTCAGGTATTCGGCCGGCTTGAGCTCATTTTCCCGGAGCAGGTTCAAGATTTCCTCGCGCCCGCGCTCAACCGACTCATCCCGGTCGATTTCCCGGAAGTAGCGGCGGATCTTGTTGCGGGCTCTGGAAGTCTTGACCATGTCTGACCAGTCTCTGGACGGCTTGGCATTGCTTTGGGTCAGGATATCGACCACGTCGCCGTTTTTCAGCTTGTAGTCCAGCGGCACCAATTTGTCGTTGACCTTGGCGCCGATTGCGTGGTCGCCGACCTGGGTGTGGATGGCGTAGGCAAAGTCCAGGGTTACCGACCCCTTAGGAAGTTCATAGACCTCGCCGCGGGGGGTGAAGACGTAGACCTTGTCCGAGAAGATGTCCGTGTGGACGGCCTCCATGAATTCATCCGCGTTTTTGGAATCTTTCTGCAGATCCAGAATCTCACGGCCAATATCTAAGGCTCCGCCGTCTTTAGCATCGACCCCGTCAAAGTTGCCGCGCTTGTAAGCCCAGTGGGCGGCGACACCGTATTCGGCCACTTGGTGCATGGCCTTGGTCCGGATCTGGATTTCCAGCGGCTTGCCGCCAGGCCCGATAATGGTGGTGTGCAAGGACTGGTAGCCGTTGGCCTTAGGCATGGCAATGTAGTCTTTAAAGCGCCCTGGCATTGGCTTCCACTTGGTGTGGACCGCACCCAGGACCGCGTAGCAGTCCTTGACCGTCGGTACGATTACCCGGACAGCCAGCAGGTCATAGATTTCGTTGAAATCCTTGTGCTTGTTGACCATCTTCTTGTAGATGGAATAAATGTGCTTGGGACGTCCGGAGATCTCATACTTGATGCCCAATGCGTCCAGAGTTCCGCGCAGGTAGTCGATCGCGTCTCTGATGTAGCCTTCACGCTCTGAACGCTTGGCATCCATCAAAGAAACGATCTTATAGTATTCATCTGGATTAGTGTAGCGGAAGGACATGTCTTCCAGTTCCCACTTAATGGTCCCGATACCAAGTCGGTCAGCCAGTGGGGCATAGATGTCCAAGGTTTCGGCCGCGATCCGCCGCTGCTTGTCCGGGCGCAAGTGCTCCAAGGTGTGCATGTTGTGCAAGCGGTCGGCCAGCTTGACCAGGATGACCCGCAGGTCCTTGGCCATGGCAATCAGCATCTTGCGGTGATTTTCCGCCAGGAATTCTTTGTGAGACTTGTATTCGTACTTGTTCAGCTTGGTGACCCCGTCAACGATAAAGGCCACGTCTGGACCAAACTTTTCCTTGATATCGTCGTTGGTAACGGGAGTATCTTCCACCGTGTCATGCAAAAAGCCGGCAGCCACCGTGTCTGGGTCCAGGCCTAAAGTTGCCAGCGTCCCCGCCACCTGGGTCGGGTGAACGATGTAAGGCTGACCAGAAGCTCTGGTTTGCCCTTCATGGGCCCGGGCCGCAAATTCATAGGCGCTTTCCACGAAGTCCAGCTGGTCCTTGGTCATGTATTTCTTGCAGGCATCCATTACCTGCTCATGGGTCATTTCAACATATTTTGACATACAGATCACCGATTTCTATTTAATTCTAGCCAGTAACATCTATTCTATCGCAAATGCCTATTTTAAGAAAAAATGAGAATTTCTCTTGTTCTTATTTTACATCTTTTCAAAGGCTTTTTAACTTTTTTAGAAAATATCTCAAGTTATTCTATCATCAGTCAGGCACAGATTAAACAAAAAAGCAAAAACACTCATCCATGTCAGATGAGTGTCGAAAGCCGTCTCTAGTTTTACTGGCTAATCTTCCTTGCGGCTGATGCAGAGCCCGATCCAGCGGCCGGCCCGCATCTTCATGTCAATCTTGAAGCCATTTTCGCTCAAGGCCTGCTCGATCTTTGGCAGCTGCAGGTAGTCAATCCCGGAGAAGATAACTTGTCCGTCTTCATTGAGGTGGCTGTCCAGCTGAGGAATCAAGTCCAGCAGGATTTCAGCCAGGATGTTGGCCACGATCAAGTCGAACTTGCCTTCAACGTCAGCCAGCAGGCTGGTCTTTTGCAGCTTAAGATCAGCGAAATCGTTCAAGCCGGCATTTTCCTTGGCAGCCGTCATCGACTCGTCGGAAATGTCAGTCCCCAGAACTGACTTGGCCCCCAATTTGTGGGCGGCAATTGCCAAAATGCCTGAGCCCGTCCCCACGTCAACGACGCTTAAAGGCTTGACCATTGCCCGCTCAATGCCCAGCATGGTCAATTGGGTCGTCTGATGATTCCCGGTCCCAAAAGCCAGGCCAGGATCCATGGTAATGATCTGCTGGTCAGGAAAGGATGGCTTGTATGATTCCCATTCCGGCACGATGGCCAGGTGGCGGGACAAGTTGATGACGTGGTAGTACTTTTGCCAGACGGTATTCCAGTCCTGGTCGGCAATATAGCTGGTGGAGATTGTCCCTTCGCCAGTCCGCAGGCCGTAGCCAGCCAATTCCTTGAGCTTGTCCTCAAAGGCCTTGACTACCTCATCCTGGTCGCGCTCTTCGTCAAAGTAGGCGATAAATTCGACTTCTGCCGGCAAGTCCTTGATGTCGTCCATTTCAACGACAGTAGAGTCGTGCAGCCAGCCGGCCTGTTCAAAGTCGCTGCGGCGTCTGGCCTCAATCCCCAAAGCTTGCAGGTCTTCCTGGGCAAAATAGGACAAGGCGTCCTCGACGTCATAGCTAGTTTCAATCTTGACTTCAAGTAGTTTCATGAACTATGTGTTCCTCCTTTTGTATCTCCACTTAGAATGTTATCATGTTAAGCGGTGATAACAAATGTCAAAAAAGAAAAAGAACAAAGATTCATTAGATAAGACCCTGGTTGAGAAGATTCTCGACCAACATAAAATTTCATATAAGCAGCATGCCAGCCAGATTGAAGAAGACCACGGGGTAGCCCAGGTCTCCAAAGGCGACCCGATTTTGGACGGCTATCCGGTCTACAAGACTTTGGCCATGGAAGGCAACAAGACCGGTCCATTGGTTGGCGTCATCCCTCTTTCAGGCCACTTGGACATGAAGAAGATCGCCAAGGCTTCCGGCAACAAGAAGTGTGAAATGATTCCTTTAAAGAAGCTGGAAAAGACCACCGGCTACGTGCACGGGGCCAATACCCCAATCGGGATCTACCACGCCAAGAAGTACCCGGTCTACCTTGATCAAAGCGTCAATGATTCAGAGGCCATCTGGGTTTCAAGCGGGGAAGTCGGCCGCAGCGTCTTGATCGCCCCAAGCGACCTGATCAAGCTGGTCAAAGCCACCGTGGCTGACCTGCAGGAATAAGGCAGCACTGCGAGCAAAACAATAATCCAATACAAGCAAAAAGAACGGATCGGGTGATCCGTTCTTTTTCATATCATATGCTAGCCGACGTGCCGCCACTTCTTGTCGGTCAGAATTCTCGCGGTGAGCAGGCCCATTGGCAAGGCAAAGACCAGCATCAAGGCTTCAGTCATCCAGGTTGCCCCAGCACCAACATGAACGTTGGCCAACAGGTAGATGGCCCGGTACATGTAAAGGCCTGGAACCATGATGACGATAGATGGCACCGTCAAAGAAATTCTCGGGTAGCCAACTCGCTCGCGGACATAGCTGGCCAGGATCCCGGCCAACAAAGCCGCCAGGTAAGCTGCCAGCGGTCCCGGCACATGCCCGTAGTCAACCATGGACAAGCGCAGCGTATTGGCGATCGCCCCAACGCAGCCGGCAATCGCGGCCATCTTTACGTGGGAGTTGAACATGATTGAGAAGCCAAAGACCCCGCAGAAGCTGGCCAAAAGCCGCAGGAGTACCATCTGCCAGACTTCCAGGCTCAAGTCCGGCATGGTCCCGGGCCGAATGCCCAAAACAGTGGCCGAAATCCAGCCAACCGCGGTCGCGATGCAGATGATCAGCAAGGCGTAGGACAGGCGCTCAAGGCCAGAGCGCAGATCCAGCTTGGCCATGTCCAAACCGGAAGTAATAAATGGAAAGCCCGGAATCACGAAGAGCATGGCCCCGATGTAGCCATGAATGTGGGCCCCTGGCCAGGCAAACAGGTGCGAGCCAATCGAAAAGGCCAGGAAGTAGGTCAGGCACGCGGCCAAGACCCCAACCGCGGTCGTCGCCGAGAAAGTGATCCCGCGCTTGCCAAGCCCGCCCCGGCATAATTGGCCCACGCCCGCGCCCAGGAAGGCACAGACGACTTCCGGAATCCCCCCGCCAAGGAGGAAAATGAAGCCGCCGCAGGCTAAGGCAGCTGCCAGGCCGACCTGCCAGAGCTTGTACTGGCCCTTGATGTGCTCGATCTCACCCAAGCGGTGGCGGACGTCCTTGATCGTGAAGTCGCCTTCGCCGGCCTCAAACTGCCGCACGAACCGCTCCAGCGCGTCCAGCTTGGCCATGTTGACGCCAGTTGCCGGCAAAGCCATGTTTTGGGAGTATGACTGGTTGTTGACGTCAAAGTAGGTACATTCCAAAGAAACCAAGCCAATGTCCGTGCTGCAGGTCAAGTCCAAAGTCCGCGCCATCGTGTCCATGGCATCGCGCACCCGCCATGCCCCAGTTCCGCAGCTCAAGATCATCATCCCGACCCTGGTAATGATGGAACTCTTTTCAATCAAAGTCGCGTCCATAATCTTGGTCGTGTCCTCGCTCTTGAAGAATTCCTCCCACTGAACCCGCATGTGGTGGTGCTGGGACAAGTGGTGCTGGTATTCCTGCTCGGTCGTTTCAGTTTTCATCTGCCTGAGAAGCCCTCTTTCAATCTTTGGTTATCATTTTCAATGCAACTTTTCACATTTTAGCATAGATCCCGACGTTTTTTCTTCGTCTTTTTCAATTTATCAAGCAATTCTTTTCAATTTGCAAAAGATAACAGCTGGTCTTTTAAGCTATTCTGCCGACCCTTATGTTAGAATGGAAAGGATTGTTTTGATTAAAAATAGCTCAGCAAAAAATAGAGAGGATCTGGGAGAGAATGAAGTCAAGTACCAAATGGGCGGGCGTGGCTGCCGCGGCCTGCATCTTGTGGGGCATTTCGGGCCTGTTTGCCAAGGGCCTGTTCAACTTGGACCCCCGCATCACGCCGATGTGGGTCACCCAAATGCGGCAGATCTGTTCAGGCTTGATCTTGCTGGTCGTCGCCCAGCTGACCGGCCAGCAGCCCTTGCAGGTCTGGAAAGACAAGGGCAGCGCCCTTAAGCTTCTGGCCTATGCCGTCATCGGGGTTTTGCCCTTTCAGTACTGCTTCTTTTTAGTCGTGGCCCAGGCCAACGCGGCAATTGCCACGGTCATTCAGTTCATTGGCCCTTTTTTCGTCCTTGCCTATTTGACCTTGACCAAGCAGGAAATTCTGCGGCCCATTGACGTCATTGCCAGCCTGATGGCCTTTGGCGGGGTCTTTCTGCTGTCAACCCATGGCAACGTTCATGACCTGCGGATCGCGCCAATCACCCTGCTGTTCGGGATCTTGTCAGCAGTCGGCGCGGCCGCCAACAGTCTCATCCCCCAGGCGCTGGTGAGCAGACACTCGACGATTTCAGTCACGGGCTGGGGGCTCTTCATCTCCGGCCTGATCCTGACGGCCATTCACCCAGTCTGGCCCAGCGTCCCAAACGTGCCGGCCGTCTACATCAACTTGACGGTGGTGATCGTAATGGGGACGATCATCCCGACCCTTTGGCAAAACCACGCCTTAGGACACATTTCGGGGATGACTGTCGCCTTTATGGATGCCTTTGAGCCATTGGCCTCCATGATCGGCTCAATCATCGTTTTTCACTTTCACCCGCAAATGATGGACTACGTTGCCTCAGTCATGATCATCTTCGCGGTTATCGCCCTGAACTGGACGCCGCGGGTCAAGGTCAAGGCCCGGGTCAACAAGTAATACAAAAAGCGCTGCATGAGTCATGCAGCGCTTTTTTGTTATTTCTTCCGGTTTAAGCGCAAGTACTTGCCGGTCAGGCTGCTTGGGCAGGCCATGACGGCTTCGGGCGTGCCGGAGACGACAATCCGCCCGCCTTCCTTGCCCCCGCCTGGGCCCAGGTCGACCACGTAGTCCGCGTTGGCAATCACGTCCTGGTCGTGCTCAATCACCAAGACCGTGGCTCCTTGCCCGATCAAGCCCTGGAAGACGTCAAGCAGGGAGGCGACATCCAGGGGATGCAGGCCAATCGTTGGCTCGTCAAAGATAAAGACCGTGTCGTCTTGGCCCTTGCCCATCTCGCTGGCCAGCTTCAGCCGCTGGGCTTCACCGCCTGACAAAGATGGCGTGGCCTCCCCCAGGGTCAGGTAGCCCAGGCCCAGATCCTGCAAGACCCGCAGCCGTCTTTGCACCAGCGGCAGGTCGCGGGTGGCCGCGAGTGCCTGGTCAACCGACATGTCCATCAGTTCAGGCAAGGTATAGGCCTTGACGGCCTTTTCCCCCTGCTTGGCCTTCGGCTGGCGGCGGACAAAGTCAGCTTCTTTGCGGTAGCGCGAGCCGCCGCAGTCCGGGCAGGCAACTTCCACGTCCGGCAAAAACTGGACGTCCAAGACGATCGCGCCGGTCCCGTCACAAGTCGGGCAGCGCAAGCGGCCGGTATTGTAAGAAAAGTCTCCGGCTTTATAGCCCAAGCGCTTGGCGTCAGGGGTCCGGGCATAGACCTTGCGCAGCTCATCATGAATTCCGGCATAAGTCGCCACGGTTGAGCGGACGTTGATCCCAATCGGGGTCGCGTCGATCAGCTTGGCCTGCTTGATTCCATCCGCTTCCAGGGCCTTGACGGCTTTTGGCAACGGCTCGCCCTTCATCTGGCTGACCAGCCCTGGCAGCAAGGTCTCCAGCAGCATGGTCGTCTTGCCCGAGCCTGAGACGCCGGTGATCACGGACAGGCGGCCCTTAGGAAAATCAACGCTCAGTGGCTTGACCGTGTGGATCTGCCGGCTTTCCAAATGAATGCGGCCTAGCTTGAACAAATCCTGCTCGGCAATCTTTGACCGCTTGTCGATCAGCTCCTTGCCAGACAAAAAAGGCCCGATCTTGGATGCCGGATTCCGCGCGATCTGCGCCAGCGTTCCCTGGGCAACCACTGCACCGCCCTTTTCCCCGGCTGCTGGCCCCATTTCCACCATCCAGTCTGCTTCCTTCAAGACCTGGGTGTCATGGTCAACCAGGATCACGGAATTGCCATCCGCGACCAGATCCCTCATGACGCCTTTCAAGCCCTCGATGTTGGCGGGATGCAGGCCGATTGACGGCTCATCCAAGACGTACAAGACCCCGGTCGTCCGGTTGCGGACCGCCCGGGCCAGCTGCATCCGCTGGCGCTCGCCATTGGACAAGGTGGCGGCTGGCCGGTCCAGGGTCAAATAGGACAAGCCCAAGTCAAGCAGGCGCTTGGCCGACAGGTCAAAAGAAGCCGCGATGCTCTCGGCCATTGGCCGCATCTCCTTGGGCAAGGCCGCTGGCACCTCATCCACCCACTTTTGGCATTCAGCCAAAGTCAGCTGGCAGACGTCAGCCAATGAGCGCCCGCACAACCGGGGCGCCCGGGCTTCTTCGCTCAAGCGGCTGCCGTGGCAGCGCGGGCAGGTGCCTTCTTTCAGAAAGCGCGCCACCCGCTTCATCCCCTTTTCATTCTTGACCTTGGCCAGGGCATTTTCAACCGTCCGGACGGCTGAATAGTAGGTAAAGTCCAGCTCAGTCGACTGGCCCTTCTTGTCAAGGTAGAGAATGTGCTTTTTTTCAGCCGGACCATGCAGGACGATTTCCTTTTCCTGGTCCGTCAGGTCTTTGTAAGGCACGTCGGTGCGCACGCCCATCTCCCGGGCAACGTCCTTCATCAAGGACCACATCAGCGTCTTCCAAGGCAAAACCGCCCCTTCATCAATGGTCAGGCCCTCATCGGGAATCAGCGCCGATTCATCAACCGTGCGGGCAATGCCTGTCCCTTGGCAGTCTGGGCAGGCCCCTTGGCTGTTAAAAGACAGCTGCTCGGCTGAAGGAGCATAGAATTCACACCCGCATTCCGGGCACTTCAAGGGCAGACCGGCCGCGGTTCTTAAAGACGGGACCAAATAGTGGCCATTCGGGCAACGGTGGCTGGAAAGGCGGGAAAACATCAGGCGCAGGCTGTTGAGCAGCTCCGTTCCCGTGCCAAAAGTGCTGCGGATGCCTGGCACGCCAGGGCGCTGGCGCAAAGCCAAGGCTGCTGGCACGTATAAGACCTCATCGACCAGCGGCTTCTCTGCCTGGGTCATCCGCCGCCTGGTGTAAGCCGACAGCGATTCCAAGTAGCGCCTTGACCCTTCGGCATACAGGATGCCCAAGGCCAGGCTGGACTTGCCAGAGCCCGAGACGCCGGCAATCGCCACGATCTTGTTTAAAGGCAGATCGACGTCGATATTTTTCAAGTTGTGCACGCGGCCGCCGCGGACCTTAATGCAGGCTGGTCTTTGTTCCATAATTGCTCCTTTTCAAATCGCAAATTCAAAAACGTTCCTGAGGCCGGATCACTCCAGGAACGTTTTCGCTTGTCTTTTCCGTGTCCTCTTTAGCAGTCCCGCTGCCAAAAAAGGGCGTATTCCGGCTCCCCGGTATAAGGGTCCGTTTCTTCGCCTTGAAACTTGAAGTCTTCCCGTTCATAGAATTCCAAAGCCCGTGGATTCTGCTCATAAACGCGCAGGTGCAGCTGTGGGTGCTCGCTTTTGGCCTGGTCCAGCAGCTGCTTGCCAAGACCGCGCGACTGGCAGGATGCCGCGACGAACAGGCCGGCGACTTCGTCCCCTTCAAGGCCAATGAAGCCGGCAATCTTCCCGTCTTCTTCGGCCACGTAAAGGTCAGCTGCCAAGAATTCCCTCTTCACGTCCGCAAGCTGGTCCTGCCAGAAGTGGTCAGGCACGAAGCCGTGGGCCTCCCGGTTCGTCTGCAGCCAAATCCGCGCGACTGCGTCCAAGTCAGCTGCTTGAAATTTTCTAATCATGCTTAAATCCTCGATTTCCGCTGCTAATTCTTAATTCCACAAAAACTTCTGCAGGGCCCGGTCAACGCGCGCGTTTTCATGCAGCTGGCTGTGCTGGCCGCCCTGGCCCTTGATCCGCAATTCCTGATAGCTCTTGGCGTTGACCAGCAGGTATTTCAAAGACCTGGAAGAGTTGTTGTAGACGCGCTCATCTGAGCCATTGCCGGTATCGCCGTAAATATTGAGCACCGCGACTCCCTTAGGATAGACTTGCCGCAAATACAGGAGGTCTTTATAGGTCGCGTCCATGTGCTCTGGCTTGCCAGACGCGGTCAGCGGCGAATCGGAATTCGCGCTGTAGCCCTTGATCCCGTTGTAGTGGCCGGCGATGCTGACCTGCTTCTCGATGACCGGGAGGCTCTTTTTGCCCCCGTCATCCATGATCATGTAGCAGATCGCCATGTTGCCCATGGAGTGGCCCACTAGGTTCATCTTTTCGAAGCCCAGCTTCTTCTGGACGGTCTTGATCGCCTTGTAGGCATACCAGCCGTCCCGGTGGTAGTCGGGGTTATCGTTGTCTTGAAAGCCGACCAGGATGACCGGATTCTTGGGCTTGTCTTGGATCTTTCCCCGCAATTTGACGCTTCCGCCCCAGCCAACCGTCGCCATCAAGACTTCATTGGTCTTGCCCGCCTTTCTCGCCGCCTCAGCCATGTGCTTTTCCGCATTGATGCTGGACCCGTAGCCGTGGAAGAAAAAAGTCACCGTTTCTTTGGACTGGCGGGCCTTGACGCTTTTCGGCAGCGGCTTCTGGCAACTGGCCAAAAGCAAGGCAGCCAGGAGGAGGGGGATGATTTTCAGAATATTGCTGATTCTTGTCTTCATTTTATCTCTCCCAATCTTTCTTTACTAACCTATTCTACCCGCTGATGCCCAGCTTGGTAAAGGCAGAAGTCCTTTTTGTAACAGTCGACGAAGAGGCCCTGCAGCGTGCAGGGCCATGCTTCAAATATGTCTTATTTAGCAATGCGGTCAATCCAGGCAAAAAGCTCCGGCAGGTCATAGCCGCCCCGCTTTTGTTCAGCCAAATATTCAGCTGGGGCAAACACGTTCAATTTCTGAATCTTCCAAAACGGCATAAAAAAAGAGAGCTCCTGCTCTCTTTTGCTGCTCGCGTTATTTTTGCCGGTACTGACGCACGTAGCCCTTCTGCCCAGCCAAATACCAGGTGCCCCGGTTGGCATCGCTGGTGAACTCGACGTTTTCTAGCAAAGTCTGCATGGCTTCAGTAAAGGTCTCCTCGTATTGGCCAACGCCCAGGCGGATTCTTTCCTGCAGCATCCGCTTGTGCATTGCCGGACGCAGACGTCTTTCATAGCCGTCCACGATCTTGCCTGAGAAGAATTCAGCCATGGCCCCTGACCCGTAGGAGAAGAAGCCTACCCGGTCGCCGGCCTGCAAGTCGCCATTTTCCAGCAGGCTCAAGACCGACATGTAAAGGCTGGCCGTGTAGATATTGCCGACTTCGCGGCTGTACTTGGCTGACAGCTGGAAGTTGTCGCCCAGGCGCTGCTTGACCGCTTCATCTTGCCCGTCAATAGCAATGCTGTGGGCCTTGAAACCCATCTTGGTATATGGCAGGTGGTAGCAGATGCCGGCGAAGTCCTTGACTTCCAGGCCCTTTTCCTCCAAGTATGGGGCAAAAGTATGTCTGAAGAAGTCCAGGTAGACGTCGCGGCTGTAGTGGCCGTCCACCAAGGCCGTCTGGAAGTTGTTTGGCCGCCAGAAGTCATTGATGTTTTCAGAATAAGAGGTGTGGCCATCTTCTAAAGCAATGATCGCCGGGTCTTCCTTGATCAGCATGCTGATCGCGCCGGCGCCTTGGGTCACTTCGCCTGGCGTTGACAAGCCATATCTGGCAATGTCGCTGCCGATGATCATGGCGCTGTGGTGCGGGTGGGCGCGGACGTAGTCCCGGGCCACCTGCAGACTGGCCGTCAAAGCAAAGCAGGCTTCCTTGATTTCAAAAGTCCGGATTTGAGCAGGCAGGCCCAAGGCTTCCTTAACAAACAGCGAAGCAGACTTGGACTGGTCGATCCCGCTTTCCGTCGCAAAGATGAGCAGACCCAGCTGGTCCAGGTCAACCTGGTCCAGGTATTCTGCGGTGGCGTTGATCCCCATAGAAACCGCATCTTGGGTTTGGTCGGCAACAGCCATTCTGTCTTGGCCGATCCCAATCAAGAACTTGTTGGGATCCTCGCCTCTGGCGTGAGCCAAGTCAACCATGTCGACAAACTTGTTCGGCGTGAAAAAACCTATCTGATCAATACCAATTTCCATGTAATTATCGTCCTCGCAATTCTTTCAAAAAAACTTTGGCGGCAGTTTCGCCATATTTATGCTGGCTGGTCATCAAGTCGAAGACCGCCTTTTTTTCTGCTGGAGTGGCTTCAAGCAGGTCAACCACGTTTCTGGTCTGCAGGCGCATGTGGCCGGCTTGAATCCCCTTGGTCGAGATGGCGTTGATGGCGGCGAAGTTATTGGCCAAAGCCACGCTGGCCACCAAATTAGCCAAGTCTCTGGCTTTTATTTTACCTAAAATCGAGTAGCTTTGTCTAATATCAGGCCGGCTGGAGATCGAACCACCAACGACGCCCAGGGCCAAAGGCAGGATGATCCGCCCGCACAGGACGCCGCCTTCGATGGTCCATGAGCTCAGGCTCTGATATTTTCCGTCTTTGACCGCGTAGGCATGGCTGGCCGCCTCAACGGCCCGGGTGTCGTTGCCCGTTGCCGCCAAGACCGCGTCAACGCCGTTCATGATCCCCTTGTTGTTGGTGACAGCCCGGTAGACGTCGGTTTGCCCGATCCGGCTCAAGAGGGCCATCTTTTTGGCAATTTCTTCGCCTCTTGCCACGTCCCCGTCTTTAGTCAGGCTGGCAAAAGGCAAAGTGACTTCGGCCTTGGTCAGCTGACTGGGATAGTTGGACAGGATGGCAAAGAGCTTGGATTTGACGCCAGGCTCGGCCTGCATTTTTTCAGCCAGAAATTCCAAGATGGCGTTGGCCTTGTTGGCCCCCATCGCTTCGGCCGGGTCGATCAGGGCCAAAAGATAGAGCAGGTCGCCTTCTTGGCGGGCAGAAATTTGCCGCAGCCCGCCGCCATGGCCGACCAGCGAGGAAAACTCCTGGTTGGCCAGGTCAATATAGGCTGGGAGCTGGGCATTAAAGTCAGGCAAAGAAAAATCTGCTCCAACTTCCAAGACGATCTGCCCATAGATGCCGTCGCGCTGGCTGTGGGCGGTGACGCCGCCATTTTTGGCAAAAACGCTGAAGCCATGGTTGGCCGCGGCAACGACTGACGCTTCTTCAGTCGCCATCGGGATCTGCCACTGCTTGCCGTTGACTACGGCGCCGGTAAGACAGCTGAGAGGCAATGCAATTTCCCCAACCACGTTTTCACTCATGTCGTTAAGCCGGGCCAGAGTGTCCTCAGCAACCGGCTCAAGTGAAGCGCCCTGCTTTGCCAGTTCCTTCCGGCGCTCCTGGGGCGACATTTGGTAAAACTTCATCTATGCTTTTTCAACCTCAAAGGCGATGGCCAGCCCCCCGCCGATGCACAGGGAGACTACTGCCCGCTCACCGCCTCTTTGCAGCTGGCGCACCGCAGTGCCCAAAAGCCGGGTGCCGGTTGCGCCAAGCGGGTGGCCCAGGGCAATCGCGCCGCCCTGCCGGTTGACCTTGTCCAAAGGCAGCTCCAGGTCGCGGGCCACGGCCAAAGTAGTTGCCGCGAAGGCTTCGTTGATTTCAAAGAAGTCGTAGTCGTCCTTGCCGCGGCCAGTTTTTTCAAACAAGCGGCTGATCGCGTAGTAAGGCCCATAGCCCATGAATTCCGGATCGTAGCCGACTTCTGAGTAAGCACCTAGCTTGGCCAGGGGCTTAAGGCCGTATTCCTTGACCTTCTCAGCGGTAGCCAGGATGATCATGCTGGCGCCGTCGGTGATTGGGGATGCATTGCCCGCGGTCACCGTCCCATCTTCTGAGAAACTGGTCTTCAAATTGCTCAAGGCCTCCATGCTGGTATCTGGGCGAACGTTCTCATCGTGGTCGATTTCCCGCTCATCGTCCATGATGACCAGGACCTCATCGTCGAATTTGCCTTCCTTCCAAGCCTTAGTGGCCTTTTGGTGAGAAGCGAGGCTGAATTCGTCCTGGTCGCGTCTTGAAACGTGGTCGCGCTTAGCCACGTTTTCAGCAGTGATGCCCATTGGTTTCTTGCTGAAGGCATCAATCAAGCCGTCTTTCATCATCAGGTCTTTTGGCAGGTTGGTCATGGATTCGCTGCCGCCGACCGCAACCAGCCCCAAGTCACCGATAGCCATTTGGGCTTGGGCCAAACGCACGGCCTTCAAGCTGGAGCCACAAACTTCATTGATGCTGGTTGCTACGGAATCCTGGCGCATTCCGGCGTTCAAAGCCACTTGCCGGGCCATGTTCTGGCCCAGGCCAGCGGACAAGACGTTGCCCATAAAGAGGGCATCCAGAGCCGTTGCATCAAGGTCTGCTTCCTGCAGAGCCCCTTCTAAGGCAATTTCGCCTAATTCAATGGCGGAAAAATCGGCCAGCTGCTTGTGGTAGCGGCCAAACGGGGTTCTTTTTGCAGCAACAACATATATCTCTTGCATTATTAATAAACTCTCCTCAATAAGTCATCCATTTTGGGGACAATCTTCAAAAATAATCAAAACAGCAATATTTAATATCTGTTCTAAACTACTATAGTTTACTATAATCTTTTGCTTGATGCGTGTGCCTGGGATTGCTTTAGCAAAAATTAAACAAGTAAAAAGTGCTTCTCACATGGTGAAAAGCACTTAATATTTTGAATAGACCCTACTAAAACGATCACCCCCACTTACGTAGGATGATTCCAAAGCAAATCAGGCAACACCTGTTGCCAATTGAACATCGAATTGGAACTCATTGAATAGACTACCTTCTAAAACTTGATTAGGGTCACCTTGGTCCTGTTTTCAGGGTTAGAACTCATTGAATAGACTACCTTCTAAAACTGATCTACAAGAATACGGTGGAATACACCGAGGTTAGAACTCATTGAATAGACTACCTTCTAAAACTCCTTCGAAGAGCAAAACAACGGTTAACGAAGGTTAGAACTCATTGAATAGACTACCTTCTAAAACTGGTCGTGTGACTTACAGATCTTAACTGGCAGGTTAGAACTCATTGAATAGACTACCTTCTAAAACTGTATGAGATGCGCAGAGTGAAGCGCATGGGGGTTAGAACTCATTGAATAGACTACCTTCTAAAACAACTTTAGTGGATTGAGCGCCACTTTTCCACGGTTAGAACTCATTGAATAGACTACCTTCTAAAACATCTTTTTTGCTGAAGTCCAGCAAGGGCTACGGTTAGAACTCATTGAATAGACTACCTTCTAAAACGTGTTGCCTTTCCAAAACTTCGGTTCTTTCCGGTTAGAACTCATTGAATAGACTACCTTCTAAAACCAAGCACTAGCAACCGTTCAAAAGGTCAGACGGTTAGAACTCATTGAATAGACTACCTTCTAAAACAGATCCAGCAAAATGTCTGCTGAGTCGGTTCGGTTAGAACTCATTGAATAGACTACCTTCTAAAACCGCTGATGCGTCCACACCTACGAGACGGAACGGTTAGAACTCATTGAATAGACTACCTTCTAAAACCGCTTAAAACGCCTGGTGCCGCTGTCGATTGGTTAGAACTCATTGAATAGACTACCTTCTAAAACAGTTGTTTTCTAGTTAAAAACGAAAAAGAGGGTTAGAACTCATTGAATAGACTACCTTCTAAAACGTCGTTAACTTACCTGCGCCCGCCGTTTGCGGGTTAGAACTCATTGAATAGACTACCTTCTAAAACGCCGGAGCTTTGTTTTTGCTAAAAGATTTTGGGTTAGAACTCATTGAATAGACTACCTTCTAAAACGCCATTGCTTAAATCCTCTTCAATCTCGCTGGGTTAGAACTCATTGAATAGACTACCTTCTAAAACACGCTAACGGTCATAATAAAACACTCCTTCGGGTTAGAACTCATTGAATAGACTACCTTCTAAAACTGTCTTCTTCGTTCATGCTGTCGCCCCCATTGGGTTAGAACTCATTGAATAGACTACCTTCTAAAACGCACTGAGTCATAGTGGACTCCCTGGTATTGGGTTAGAACTCATTGAATAGACTACCTTCTAAAACGTCAAGAGTTCCCGTTCACGGAAATCGCATGGGTTAGAACTCATTGAATAGACTACCTTCTAAAACGTGTAATTCTCAACGTCGCTGATTGAGACGGGGTTAGAACTCATTGAATAGACTACCTTCTAAAACACGGTTAAATGTTGATAAACCGCATGAAGAGGTTAGAACTCATTGAATAGACTACCTTCTAAAACAGACACCGCCGAAGCAGACCTTTTTTCTTAAGGTTAGAACTCATTGAATAGACTACCTTCTAAAACGACTTCAGAGTGAAGGTCCACCCCGGCGCTAGGTTAGAACTCATTGAATAGACTACCTTCTAAAACATCTGGGATAGCCATTAGTTTTCTCCTCTCGGTTAGAACTCATTGAATAGACTACCTTCTAAAACGCCGACATGGCAACGATTGAACTGTTCGTTCGGTTAGAACTCATTGAATAGACTACCTTCTAAAACACCCGCATTTTTTCGCCAGCTCGGTTATCACGGTTAGAACTCATTGAATAGACTACCTTCTAAAACATCCGCTTGAGCTGGTCGCTCTCATGGATTCGGTTAGAACTCATTGAATAGACTACCTTCTAAAACATTGGCCTCTGGTGAGTCGTCTCATTTCTTCGGTTAGAACTCATTGAATAGACTACCTTCTAAAACGCTAGCAGCTTTTTGTGTCTTTCAGCTGCCCGGTTAGAACTCATTGAATAGACTACCTTCTAAAACATAGTCATCTTCCTTTAAACTGTCTTTCCAGGTTAGAACTCATTGAATAGACTACCTTCTAAAACGAAGACCAAGAAGGGACACTGGAAGCTGCTAGGTTAGAACTCATTGAATAGACTACCTTCTAAAACCATTGCTCTGCTAGTTCCATCATCTTAACCGGTTAGAACTCATTGAATAGACTACCTTCTAAAACAAAGGAGGGCACTACAATGAAGTACGAATTCGGTTAGAACTCATTGAATAGACTACCTTCTAAAACACTAATGCGGGTTCGATTCCCGCTCCGGCCCGGTTAGAACTCATTGAATAGACTACCTTCTAAAACGGCGTGAGTGGGTGCGCTACTACGTGCCGGCGGTTAGAACTCATTGAATAGACTACCTTCTAAAACTGCTCTCGCTATCGCATAGAGGACTTCCGTCGGTTAGAACTCATTGAATAGACTACCTTCTAAAACCGTTGTTTTTTAACAAGGCTTTAATCAAAGCTAGTACCAGTCAACAAGGTCTTCATCAATATAGTTGAGCTTTGCATCCCCATACACAGACAGATCCTTCTGACTGCAAAATTCAACAAAAATGATTGCCCTATTTAGTTCTAGACATAATTTAGAAATCTCGTTGAATTGCTGCCTATCTAAGTAATGAGCTACATTACTAAAGGCAACGATGGACTTAAGATTTAATCTATCATGTATCCTAAGTACCGTTTCAATTATACCATACGGATCCTTAGTAAGAGACTTATCAAAATGAAGTCCCCCGAATTTGATGAGCTTCTTCAAGTCCGTGTCAAAGCTCATTTCCAATGGAAGATCTTCCATAAAAAGCTCATCTTGAACTGCATTTAACAAGTCACGATAGAGTGTAATAATCCTATTTCGTCCATCTGCACTCAAGTCTTCTACCACATAGCTAGTCACTTTAGTCATATATTTTTGAAACAAGGATTCACTGATTAGTGGGTCACCAAGCCAATCTAATGCTTTATTTAAAGGAATCGTCTCATAGTCATCAGTCATTGATCTTACCAACTCATTGTTATCCTGCAGTCCCTCAATAAGGTCTCGATATACAATTGGACTAGATGTTGCAATGATGTTAATTCTGCTTTCTTTGATCTCAAACGATTTATGAGACTCATAGGTTACGATCATAAGATCACCGTCCGATCCGAAGTGTTTCTGACGTCTTTAACTGGTTCGCCTAGTAAGAAATGCATATCATTGTATTGCTTTTCGGTAAGCATCAAGCTTTGAATGACCCCATATTCCGGAACGTACCCTTTGATTCTTTTTTCTAGCAGCTGTGCTGCCTTTTTCGAGGCACATACTCTAACATAAACTGAATATTGAATCATTACAAAACCTTCATTAATTAGGTCTTTTCTAAATTGTCGGTACTGTTTTCTATCAGCAGCAGTATCAACAGGTAAATCAAACATTATCATCAATCGCATCATTTGGTACCTCATTGTCAACCCTCAGCTCAATATCCATTTCGAACAAATATCCATCTAAGTATCTCAAGCAATCATGAACATATTGATTGATAGCATTTCCCAAAATCATTCGGTCGCCATTATAGATAACTCTAAGACTCAGTAACTCAACTAAGCCATATTTGATATCTGGGGTAAAATCCTTCATATCCTTATGATCATAAAGCCAGTAATCAACAAATGGCCTAAAGGGTTCCATCAAATCGGATCCCAGATTAAAAGGGTTGTTTTCTGACGAGTGATGTATCCCAAGATATGTTCGATTGCCATCCATCGTAATTTTGCGATTTACTGCTGACAACAAAATCGAATAGCCGTAATTGAGAGCAGCATTGACTACATCTGAACCCTTTCTTCGCTTGAAGTCCTTTCCAAATAATTCCGCAAAATATTTTCTCGCTGTGGTAGCTTCACGATTGGACTCATCGTTGTATTCTAGTTCTAGCAAATCATTTTCGATTTCACTCGTTGGCAAGTCATATAAGCGCAATACATTTATCTGATTCTGTATTTTTGCAGCAACAATTTTCGTCCATAAGACCTCTTTTCTGTCTTTACTCCAATTAAACTGTTTGCGCAACTTTTCTGGTTGGCAATTTGTAGAATAGTAATTTTGAGTTTC
Organism: Lactobacillus sp. 23-2; assembly: GCF_044902225.1. Lineage (NCBI taxonomy): Bacteria > Bacillati > Bacillota > Bacilli > Lactobacillales > Lactobacillaceae > Lactobacillus > Lactobacillus sp. 23-2. The sequence goes on from NZ_JAOQBX010000001.1 coordinate 53,205, forward strand.
GCATATTGGCTCTTGCTTTTCATCAACAAAAATCACTTTCGTTTGTTTCTTAGCCAACTCAGCAATCAACGCACTAGTAATAACAGCTTGTGTCGTCAGCACGAGCAGCAAATTGATATCACTAACCGGAATCTGATTTATCCCATCTCTAGTCTGAACAATCATCATATTAGATGAGTATGACAGCTTTGAATGCTGAGTAATGATCACATTTCGCCATCCCATAATTTATCTCCCTTGATTATTTCTACCTCGATGTTATAATTTAGTTGTTGGGTAGCTCCCAACGTTAGATCTCATTGAATAGACTATCTAATTTAAAATCAAGCAAAGTTCTTCGGAACTGAGTTTATATATCTGTCCCACGTATTGTGGGCTTTTTTTATGCAATAAAACAGGGAGTTACATCAAACATGTAGCTCCCTGCTTTATTTTATAGTCTGCCTATTTTAACAAATCTGAGACCTTCACTCTTCTTTCAAATAGTCCAGTTGGCGATTGATAAATAAATACAGCATCGTCTGACAGCTTGATCCCATCCGGAGCTTGCATGAATCCTAAAGATGTACTTAATCCCAATTCGGAAACTTTTGTCCTATCTGAATTTGCATGAAGCCCTTTAAGAACATTTTTAATTGCCTCTGCCTGTTCTGCAACTTCAAGTTTGATGAACTTAGCCCTTCCAGCATGCAATTTTTTTCGGAAGCCATTGATATCATAGAGTGACAGATACTTATCCATCTTATCCAAAATTTCATCGTAAACTGACAACAAACATTCCTTTTCGTTTTGTTGGTCAATTTTAGTCATTCCATGCTTATTGAAGTTTGGATCGTCAATGTAATCAAGAATGTACTTCATTGACTGCTGGCTAAGGGAAATTTGCTTAAGATTATACTTGTAAGTAGAGCTGCCTAACATATAGAAAGTACTATTTTCTAAGACAGGTTGCCGATATGGAATCTTATCAAGCAAGATCCTAACATCGTTAATCCCTTTCTTAGCTTTTCCAGTCTTCTTATTAAACAACACTTGCGTTTTGACAATCTTTAACAACTGCTCAGAATAATTTGAACAATTTGTCAAAGACTCTAACGCGCGAATAGGGATGCCAACAACCTGTAATGTATGACCTTTGCTTTTTATAACTTCTACTAATACAAAATAAGCATCCTGATTACCACTGTACCCACCATATATTTCGGTGTCCATTCCCTGCTTTCGTGGAATCAAGCCAGTTCTAGCCTTAGAGTCTCTAGCTGGGGATGGGTAGACAGTTTGATCAAACAAAGCTGATTTTTTCGTAAATACTTCTTGCGTTACCAACATTTGCTTGAAAGAGTATGCCTGCTTCAGCTTTGAAATGATATCCTTTCGGCTGAATACAATCTCTCCAGTACTTCTACAGAAGATGTCATCGCCATTCTTGCCACGCAGAAGGTCATCCAAGAAGTTCATCGACTTGACGCGTCTAACAACCTGATGTGCTGATTCTTCTGCACCATGGTCAAATTTCTTGAATTCGCCATAGACGAATAACCGGCGTAGATTTGGATATACTTGATAGAGATAGTTGCCAACAATTGTACTCAAGTAGGCATCAATAGCATGGTGGTAGTCGTTAACCTCACGGCTCTTGTACAAATCAAATTGCTTACGCAAAATCGAATTGTATTTTGCTGGAACTTCGATGATCTTGCTGTCAGGAAATTCACTTTGCAAAATGGTAGCCGTCAGCTTGATTACTTGACTGGTTTCCACCAGCTGACGATTGATGAATCCTTCAGCACGGTACTCTGAGAGCGTTTCTGGATCAGTAAGCAGATTTGTCAGCTTTCTCTTGGAGATCATGCCGCTCTTCTGCCATCTATCCCACATCTCACGAACGGTAATCCCCAAGTCAGCGACCAAATGATTGCCATACAGTAATACTGGAACATTGTCAGATTTTTGATTATTCACGGCTCTGGCAACTAATACTCTGTTATCCAAAGAGTCATCTTTGATAAAGGACTGTGGCATAATGTGGTCAATATCATAGTCTGACAAACGGTCAATGTTCAGTGGCTTTCCAGTGTAAGCATCTCTGCCCCCCTGCATGAAATACAGGTAGTAGCGATCTTTAAGCGACTTCATTCCGTTCAGCTGATCCTTAACGCCTTGACTGACAATTTCATCACTGATTTGAGCATAAATTTTCCGCAGTCTGTCAGCTCTGGCAACTGTCCGCTTAGGATCATCCTCTTGTGACCGGGCAAATTCAATTGCAAATTTTGCTGGAAGATTACCATCACAAGCTTTGACGATATCGTGAACAACACGCATTACCTGACGGATAGCTTTCTTGTTCTGAGGTGAAGTGTATGCTTCATCCAGAATGCTCTCGGTTGCATCCCCAGACTGATCATCACGCAGGAGCTTCTGATTTTCTTGTTCAATCTTGGCTTTGATGACTGGATCCCTGACAATCTGCATAAAATTGTCATTGCTATTTAAAAGTCGTTCGAGTACATTCTGGCCCTCAGCATCCGTCAAGCGCGTCAACAGCTTTAAGGATAACCTTCCCCAGCCTTGCAGGCGAAGACGGCAAAGCTGCTTGATCTGCTCTTCGCTTAACCAGGCAAAATCAGCATGCAATTTTTTCGCAAGAATTTTACGATCTTCAAAAATCGTCGAGTATTCAATGATCTTTTCAAAGTCATTTTGCCGACGCTCATCATTGACCTGATCGCCAAAAATCTTCCGCAAGTCAATATAAGTTGACATCGTGGAATTGAATTTTGCTGGGTCTGCCATTCCTTGGATTTTCACGTCTAAGCCAGCATGTCCCTTGAGCCAGTAATTCTTAAATTTGTCCGTTTTAACAGTCTTGTACTTCTTGAACAGATCTTCAATTACTTGTTCCTTTTCTTCACGGGTCAGCTTTTTATGGTTTATCCGCAGATTGTTCAGTTCATTCAGCACCGTAAACAATTGGTACTTTAAGCTGGATGAAGGCAGAACATCCTCTCCCAAAAGATAAGTATCCTTTGTAGTCATTCTCTTGATGAATTGCGTAGCTGATGCCATCCGATCAACTTTTTCATCAAAGTTCCACGGAGTAATCCTCTTGTGGTCTTTCGAGTCCTTTCGAATCATCCAAGCAAAACTATGACCGTCTTGGGCTTCCTGTTCTTCCTTGGTAATCATTGGACCAACATAGTACGGCACGCGGAAAGTCAGCAAGGCGTCCAACTTAGTTGGAGCCTTCTTTTGAGCTTCTTCGGATTTATTTGGATTCTTCTCAGCCAAGAATGGGTAATACTTACTCTGCTTCTTGATAATCTCATCGAGTTCGACTTGATGAAGCTGATTTGGAATTACGCCATTGTTGTTTGATCTTTGCAAAGGCAAAAAGGTCTTTTCTTCGAGTCTTTGCTTAATCTCAAGTGCTGCTGGGGAATCATCCAACAAATTAGAAATTTTCTTTTCAAGTTCCTCAGGATCAAGTAATTCGCTTCTCTTCTTAATCCCAGTCAGCTTCATTGCTTTTGCCAAATCTGCATGGCGATTGTTGACGTACAAGTCATAAATTGCCTGTAACTTAGCAGCATTCTTTTTGTCCTTTGTATTCCGAATGACAGCCTTTAAAGTAGCCAAGTCTTCTTTGTGCTGCTCGTACTTCTCGATCATCGCTTCAGACAAGGTCATTCCGACTGGAACAATCTCACTAAGAACAATTGCATGCCGGATCTCAACAAGACGATCCACAATCTCTGTTTGGCTCTGTTCTAACAAAGAGTCCAATTCTTGTATTTTGTCTTCTTCATCCGCGCCTTGCAAAGCAAAAGCGAAAGTTTTCTTTTTATCCTTGTCAACATTGGCGATATTCAGAATAGTTGAGAAATCCGCCTTATATCCCAACCATGCTTTAGAAATATTCGTTGCCACATTTTTGATCAGTTTCTGGACCTGTTTTTCCTTGGCTTTTTCTTCAAAAGCCGGAAAGCTGCTTGGCAGCAAAAGGGTGGCAATCTCTTTCTGACTATCAGAATTCAAATGACCACCGGTGAGGATATCATTAATCTGATTAGCTGAAGCAACATTTAGTTCAACGTCCTCTGTGCCTTCATTCTCAGCAAAAAGATCATTCAAATCTTCAAGAGTTTGAACGCTCAAAATGGTTCTTTCGCTCCGACCACCCAATGAGCTCATCCCTGAACGGTAAGTTTCTACGGATTCATCATGCAAGAAATTTCCGCGCGCTTTGATCATTTGGTGTATGGCAATGTAGATTTCCCGAATATCATGCTTCTGATCATCCTTCATCAACTTGTCGCGCAAATGATAAATCGTTGGATATTCATCATGAAACTTCTTGTCTTCTTCCGGAGTAGGAAAAATGATTGCAGAGTAGCGTTTTCTCTTGTCTTTTGGAGAAATCCAAGATTCATGCAGTCTTGCGAAGAAACTTGGGTCTACCTTGGCAATTTCTTCGTTGAATAGTTCTTCAAGCAGCTTGATGCGCCACTTTCTTCTTGAAAGCCGACGCCTAGTCGTTCTGAAGCCTCTTCTTTCCGCAGCTACGCTGCCTTCCGTGAACAAGCGGGCGCCAATTGCCTTCTTGCTCTTGATCCGCAGAATATTATTTTGATCATCGGTAACTGCCCATCCAACTGAATTAGTACCAATGTCAAGACCGATTGTATACTCTTTAGGCTTTGCCATATTTTTCCCTCTATTTCTCTTTCTTCTTTTTCTAGCTATTGAAATATAGCGGTTACACCCAATTATACTATGATCTTCTCAATCCTTACTAAAAACTTTAAAATCCCTCATCACAGCAAAAAAGCACTCCGGCGGAGTGCTTGCTTAACGTGTTCGTTTTAAGGTAACCATAAAGGTCATGACTCCGTCTTCCCAGTGAGCGGAAATCTTGCCGCCAAAGGTGCAGACCAAGTCTTGGGCCATCGAGAGGCCGATCCCGAAGCCCGACTTTTTCTTCTCGTCGTGGTGATGGGATTCATCCTCTCTGTAAAAGCGTTCAAAGAAGCGCTTAGTATCAACGTTCTTGCCATCCCGATAAGAGTTTGAGACGGTAAGAACAGCGTTTTGATTGAGCCGGCTCTTGGCCAGGACAACCAAGACCTTGCCATGATCATCACAGTATTTCTGCGCATTGTCAATCAAAATGTTGACCAATTCAAGCAGACTTCTTGATTCAGCGTTGACGTAGAGGTCTGGCTCAATTTTAACCTCGTAGTCCTTGCCATCTTTAGCCAGAACGGATCTGAAAGACTTGGCTGATTCTGAAACTTTTTCTGAAAAATTAATAGGAGAAAGGACCAACTCATCCGGCTCGCTCATCCTGGTAACAGTAATCAATTCATCGATCAGGCGCGTCATCCGCTGAACCTGCTCGATCGTGCTCTGATTCCATTCATCATCGTTTCCAAGAATTTCTTCCATTTCGGTATTGGCACTGATAACTGCCAGTGGCGTCTTCAGTTCATGCCCAGCATTGGTAATAAAGCGCCGCTGCTTGTCATAGGCCTCTTTGATCGGCTCAACTGCTTTTCCTGCCAAAAGTCCCATGATCACCATGAAGATCAACACGCCGGCAATCGTGAAGCACATTGCATATCTAACTAGCAGCAGGGTTGATTGGATCAAAGGTGCCAAATCGATGAAACAGATAAAATACTTGTTTTTGGATACCTTCTTGGCCAAGTAGCGAAAGCGCATGTGACTGGAATGAATGGTTCCTCTTAATTTGCCATTTCTTACAGCCAGCGCTACTTCTCGATCCCGGCTCAAGGCAGAATTCAAGGAATCTGCAATAATGTGATCGGAATCAATCACAGTCGTCTTTGCCTTTGAGGTATCCAGCATGCCCGTGAAATAGCGGTACTTGAACATTCCTTCCCGGTTGTACTGGTCGCCAAGGCGATTCTTCGCTTCCTTGAGGTTCAAGCGACCGTCATTTTTTACAATCACGGTCAGAATCTCATCCGCTTCCGAATTAGACCTTGCATAGGAAATGCCAATTAAGCTGGCAAAAGAAATTATCATGACCAGGAAGAGTGAGAACGTAGCCAGCCACATAAAGCGGCGGCGAATTTTTTTAATCATGATCAGGCCCTCGTCAAGCTGAAGCTGCCACCCTTTTCACCCAGAATCTTCACGTGAGCGCCAATTGACTGGAGCTTGGAGCGCAGATACGAGATATAGACCCATACGACGTCCTCTGTTTCGTCCTCCTCTTTCCAAACATGGTTGAAAAGCTCACGCGTTGAAAGCTGCTTGCCAGGATTAAGTAAAAAGTAGCGCATCAGACTGGTTTCCTGCTTCGACAAGCTGATTGAGTTATTGCTCGACAATTCCTGAGAATTAAGGTCAAGCTTCAAGTTGTCATAGTTAAGCTCTTGCTTGCTATTATAGTCTTCGCTTCTGCGCTCTTTTGACCGCAAGCGGGCAAACAGTTCCTTTAATGAAAATGGCTTGGTCAGGTAGTCATCTGCACCGACGTCCAGCCCAGTCACCTTGTCATCGATTTCAGATTTGGCCGTCAGCATCATGATATAAGTCTTATCACCAGTGGCGCGGATTTCCTTGACCGCTTCCAGGCCATTTTTGACCGGCATCATGATATCCATGATGATTACGTCATAGGGATGTTTTTTGACGGCATCGACAGCTTCCTGACCGTTAAATACTGAATCGACTTCATAGCCGCTTTTTTGCATGGCAACCGTTACAACACGGTTCAATTGTGCTTCATCTTCAGCCAAAAGAATTTTCATAAAAATTATCCTTCCTTAATTAACTGCCGGATCGTCTGCATGCTTACGTCACATGACGCCAACTCATCAGCTACGCGCTTAAGCTCTTTGCTGATTCGTTCAGGATTCTTGATATCATGCTTGTATTTCATCTCATGTTCCAAGCTGGCCCAAGTATCCATTGCAATCGTTCGCAGCTGGATTTCGGCAAAATACTGACCAGGCTTGTTGCCATGCACATCTTCAAACGGCGTCTCTACCACCATGATCAGATGGTAGGACCGATAGCCGTTTGCCTTGGCATCGGTAATGTAGTCTTTTTCCTTAACAATTTTGAAATTGCTCTGCTTCTTTAACAAATCAATGCAGGTGTAAATGTCATCAATAAAATTGCAGACGATTCTAAGGCCAATTGCGTCCCGATTTTCAAGCAGCGCACTCTCAGGCGTAAGAGGCAGGCCTTTCTTTTTGCACTTTTGAGTCATGCTTTCCTCGCCTTTTACCCGGCCTTCAAGGTGCTCGTAGAGCTTCTGGCCATTCTTTTCCTGATAGGCTTGACCGATCTCCCGGATCTGCGCCATAGTCTCGTCCAAAATCTGCGGCAGATAGGCAGCATATTTATCATAAATACTCATATATTTTCCTCATTTCTATCTATCACTGTATCAGACAATCATGAACTTTTCTTGCCCTTTAATCGAATCTTATGATCCCCCATTTAAAGATTTTTTTTCTTTTTAGAAGATTCCTTTTACATTTGGCAGAAATTAAAGTATAATTTTAAATGTTCTGGAGCGTTGGCAGAGTGGTAATGCAGCGGACTCGAAATCCGCCGAACCAATGTTGAATTGGCGCGCAGGTTCAAATCCTGTACGCTCCTTAAAATGTGGCTCAAAAACGTTGATATATCAACATTCCTTAGAGAAATCGGGAACCAAACGGTAACCAAGCTCTATAAAAGCAGTAAGTAGTTTCGGCTACTGACTGCTTTTTTATTTTAAAGCAAAAACAAGCCTAGCTCCTTCAACGGGAGCTAGGCTATTCTGTTATTGAAATCAGCGTGATCGATGCATCCCCAACATCTTGGAATTACTTGGTAGATCCTTTTTCACCTTCTTAAATGCCGTGTAAAAAGTGCTCAATGAGTCTGCAGCCGTATCGTCCTCAGCTTTCTTGCAGTGGTCAACCTACCAGTTGCCTTGACTAAGCCACTTGTAAAAATTTTTAGTTCTTTTGATGCAAGAAAATTAGATAGGCCATTTGAAGCCGGCGTAATTGCCGGAAGCATTGCTGCTCCCAATGTCATCTTATGCCTGCTTGTTCTAAGATCGTTGACTTTGACCTGCTTATGAACAGGTTGAACCAAATGGCGATTTGAACAGTGTTCCTTTCTCAACTGTGCTCATATTTTTTGGTGTGCTTGTTGATCATACTAAAATAGTATTGCCAGATCCTTCATGCTACGATTTCTTGATGCCAAACTGAGTTTGACTTTATGGAAATTTAGGCATGAAAAAAGCGCGTTATTAACGCGCAGTTTTTTAGCTTACTTTTTCTAGTCGTTACACCTTCCCAAGTTTTCGCTTAGGCTTGGTTCGAGATTAGTTTGCTATGTTATAAGAAATGGCTAAATATATCGCCAACGAGAAGTATTGCGCAAATAATAGCGCCAACAATTATGTAGCCAAAATGATCAAAAATAATCGAAGTGAGCCAGACGCCCAGTGCAAAAACTACAACGACAAAAATTACGAACTCAATAAAGCCTTTTATCCAATCCTTTTTATCGTCATCCATTCTGGCCACCCCATTTCTCCTATAAATATAACATAGCTTAGCCTTCCTCAAATTAACAAGCTTTATTACCTAAATAATATTCCAAAGCCCAGAGTTGCTCAGCCCCCCATGGCACTGGCTATTTCTGCCAAGCTGATTGGTATCCGATACTGGAGACCACGCCTAAGTCACTAAAACCAGTTGACGTCATATCCAGCCGCGTAGACTAATTCATTGACAAACCGTTATAGCGTTTTTGAGCATCTTAGCGCCATCTTTTGCATGATTTTTTACTTTCATGCCAAATCCTCTAGAACTTGGCTTGATAGATAGGCCAACACACCAGTGCCGGTCGTTTTCCATAATTCAACCGAGTACTGGCTAGTTGGCAATATGATGTGCTCACGCTTGGGCATTCTCGTATGGGCCCTGTATTCGCTTACTTTTTCCTATTGAATTGCTTTTGATAGACGTGTAAAATATTTTTCGTTAAAATCTATCGTACATTAACAATTTGTCGTCGAACTTTCTGAAACAGTTGGTTTGCGAACTTTTTGCAGAAGGAACAAGCAATTTGAAAATAGACGTAATTTCCCTGAGCATTTCTGGTCTCGTCCTGGTTCTCTTGGTCTTAGGCATCCTGTATTCGCCCGCCTTCAACCGCTTCGACCGGCGCCTTCACCAAAAGCTGGTCAAGACCCAGAAAAATATTTTTTGGAAGATCATCGCTTTCATCAACGAGCCCAAGCTGGTTATCGTCTGGGACGTCCTGATCGCCGGAATCCTGATCAATGAAGGCGACTACAAGCTGGGCCTTTGGACTCTGCTGACCCTGGGCGTGACTGACGGTGCAGGCTATGTCATCAAGCACTTAGTCAAGCGAAGCCGGCCGCGGTCGCACCTGTCTGAAGAAGAAGGATACTCTTTCCCCAGCGGCCACGTGATTGGGGCCACTACCATGTGCCTCATTCTTTATACCCTTTTGCGGCGGATCACTACTAGCTACCTGCCTTTGATCCTGCTCATCTATTGGGCCTTTGTCGTCGTCTCCCGCTTAAACCTGCGGGCACACTATCCATCAGACGTCTTAGGGGCCGTTGCCCTGTCCGTCTTCTGCTTCACGGTCATGCAGACCTTGTATGCCGTATTGTTCCTTAAGGGCTAATAACTTTAATAACATGCAAAAACTACGGACCAAGCAGTCCGTAGTTTTTCTTATCTCTCAAAACAGCAATTTTGCCTATTCATGAAAGCCAATCATCAGTCCGCCCCGTTCTGCATAGAAGGAGCACAGGCCACGCATTGGCCGGATGGTCACGTTGGCGTCCGGGTAGGAAGCCAGAATTGCCTCTTTCAGCTTTTCCGCGTCGGTCGCGTTCTCACACTCATCAATGACGACCCGGCCACCCTGGTATTTCATCCCTTCCATCTGCTTGACGATTTCTTTTAAGGCCTTCTTCATGCCTCTGGCTTTGGTCAAAGGCTGCAGCTCCCCGTCAACGCTGGCCGTGCCGATCAAATTGATCTTCAAGACGCCCGCGATCTTGGCTACCGCTGGCGAAACCCGCCCATTTAATGAAAGGTTCCGCAATGACTGCAGCACGAACAGCAGGTGAGTCCGCGTCCTGAACTCAGCAATCTTGGCCTCCAAATCGGCAAAGCGCAGCTTGTCGTCTTTAATCAGCGCCTCAATTCCTTCCAGAACGACCTCCAGCTCCGGGCCGGCTGACCGGGAGTCAACCACGATCACATTGGCGTGAGGATGCTGCTCCAGATAGATGTCTTTGGCTTGCAGAGCTGAAGAATAGGTACCTGACAAGCCACTGGTCAGCGTGACGATTATCGCGTTCTCGCTCCCCTCCAAGGCGTCCAGCCAGCGCTGAATGCTTGGCGCCGCGGTCTTTCCCGCCTCATTGTTGGCTTCCATCTTGGCCAGGAACTCGCTGATATCCAGCTTCTCGTCATCAAGCATGTTCTCCTCGCCAAAAGTCAAAGTCAGCGGCACCACGACCAGGTTGCGGGCTGGGTCGCTGAGGGTATTGGAACTTGAATCAAGAATCAATCTTACTTTTTCCATAATTGTCCGTCCTTTTCCAGCTCATCATTTATGTCTTAGCAACAAAGGCTAATTCGATTTGCAAATTGTTTATATCTCTATTTTAGCAGTTTTTGCCTTGGGCGGGAATTTTTCGCCAAACCGCTTTCACATTTTTTAACATGCTTTCACAAAAGGAGCTTAACATAACATTTACGCTAGTAAAATTAACGAAAAAACGCGATTTTGTGAACGGTTTCTAAGATTATTCTGTTTACGCGTTCACAAAGTTAGGCTATAATTTACTTGTAAATGATTACAGGGCAAATGCTCTGGTAGGCGGAAAAATATCCGTTTTTCCCGTTTACATATTTTAAGGAGGATTTTTTAATGACTAAGGTTGTTATTGAAAACGTTCATGCTAGAGAAATCTTTGACTCACGTGGTAACCCAACTGTTGAAGTTGAAGTTACTTTGTCAAACGGCGTAGTTGGCCGCGCTGAAGTTCCATCAGGTGCTTCAACTGGTGAAAACGAAGCTGTTGAATTGCGTGACGGTGGCTCACGTTTGGGTGGCAAGGGTGTTCTGAAGGCTGTTAACAACGTTAACACTGCAATCAACAACGAACTGCAAGGCGCAGACCCATTCAACCAACCAGCTATCGACAAGGCTATGATCGAACTTGACGGTACTCCAAACAAGGGTAAGTTGGGCGCCAACGCTATCTTGGGTACTTCAATGGCTACTGCTGTAGCAGCTGCTAAGGCTACCCACCAACCTCTTTACCGTTACCTTGGTGGTACTGACTTGTCAATGCCTCAAACTTTCCACAACGTTATCAACGGTGGTGAACACGCTGACAACGGCATCGACATCCAAGAATTCATGATCACTCCAGTTAAGAAGACTTCATTCCGTGACGGCTTCGAAAAGATCGTTAACACTTACCACGCCTTGAAGAAGGTTTTGGAAGAAAAGGGTTACGAAACTGGCTTGGGTGACGAAGGTGGTTTCGCTCCTAACATGAAGGACTCAGAAGAAGCTTTGAAGGCTTTGCACGAAGCTATCGAACGCGCTGGTTACGTTCCTGGTGAAGACATTGCCATCGCTTGTGACTGTGCCGCTTCATACTACTTCAACAAGGAAGACGGCAAGTACCACCTGGAAGGCAAGGTTCTTGACGACGAACAATTGGCTGAATACTACGACAAGCTGCTCGCAGAATTCCCAGAATTGATCTCAATGGAAGACCCATACGACGAAAACGACGTTGACGGTATGGTTAAGTTCACTCAAAGCCACAAGGACCGTCTGCAAATCGTTCTTGACGACTTCATCTGCACCAACCCTAAGCTGTTGAACAAGGCTATCAAGGAAGGCGCAGGTAACGCTTCATTGATCAAGCTGAACCAAATCGGTACTGTAACTGAAACCTTGGAAACTATCCGTCTTTCACGCAAGAACGGCTACAACACCATGATTTCTCACCGTTCAGGTGAAACTGGCGACACCTTCATCGCTGACTTCGCTGTTGCTACTAACGGCGGCCAACTGAAGACTGGTGCCCCAGCTCGTTCAGAACGTGTTGAAAAGTACAACCAATTGCTGAGAATCGAAGAACAACTCGGTGACGGCGAACGTCTTGACTTCTTCCCAGACAACGTTGACTTGGACTAATTTACTGAACTAAGTTAGTTTCAACACAACTTAAGAAAAGAGCTTGCTTCGGCAGGCTCTTTTTTTTTGCGCCGTTTTCCCCCTCCCCTGCCGCGGCTTAAAGCAATCTTTCATGAAATTATGCTTTTTTCTAAAATTTCCCTTGCAATCTCGGAAACATTAGTTTAAAATTAAAAATCAATAAGAGATGGACAAGCACATGTCCAGCAAAGGAGATAATTAAGATGAGGAATACTAGGCAATTTGTAAATACATAGTTTTCATCGCTTGATGAAGACTTGTAGATCAACTGAATTCGTTGTTATCAGCATGGCAGAACGCGGTTTTGACTTGTTTGGCAATGAATAGCAGTCATCACAAGTTGTTAGTCTTCTTCCTCTTCCCATATTTAATTGAATATTGGTGAGGCAGACGGAGTCTTCCTCTTACCTGTAAAGTACTCTTGCAATACAGTTTACTTGCCAGTTGACTTCCATTCATTGCTAATCAAATCCTCGCTGCCGAGATCGTAGATGAAGGATTTAATTATGAACAGTATCATCGAAGTTAAGCACTTGAAGAAAAACTACGGCGACAAAGAAGTCCTCAAGGACATCAACGCCGAGATCGAGAAGGGCAAAGTAATCACTGTGATCGGGCCATCCGGGTCCGGCAAGAGTACTTTTTTGCGTTGCCTGAACCTCTTGGAAAAGCCAACCAGCGGCCAGGTCCTATTTGAAGGGACGGAATTGACGGACCTGAAGAGCGATGACCTGGACAAGCTGCGGCAGAAAATGGGCATGGTCTTCCAGAACTTCAACCTTTTCCCAAACATGAACGTCCTGGAAAACATCAAGCTGGCGCCAATGAAGGTTAAGGGCATGGCTGACGGCGAGGCTACTGCCCTGGCTCACAAGCTTCTCAAGAAGGTCGGCCTGGATGAATTTGCCGACCACACCCCGACCAGTCTTTCCGGCGGCCAGCAGCAGCGGGTGGCGATCGCTCGGGCTCTGGCTATGAAGCCAGAAGTCATGCTGTTTGACGAACCTACTTCTGCCCTTGACCCAGAAATGGTCGGCGAAGTCTTAAAGACGATCCAGGACCTGGCTACTTCCGGGATGACCATGGTCATCGTTACCCACGAAATGGGCTTTGCCCGCAAGGTTTCCGATGAAGTTTGGTTCATGGCCGATGGCTACCTGCAAGAAAAAGGCAGCCCAGACGAAGTCTTCGATCACCCTACCAGCGACCGGGCCAAGGACTTCTTAGCCAAGATTCTCGAAGCGTAAGTTACAGACAAGGAAATGGAAAGACACATCATGAAGAAACTAATCAAAATCTTTTCCGTGCTGCTGCTTTTGGTCAGTGCCGTCGTCACCGGCGCCCTGGCCACCGGTCCAGCTGCCACGGTCTCCGCAGCATCAAGCAAGAACGTTAAGAAAGTTGCCTCTGGCACCGTTTTAAAGAAGATCAAGAAGAGCGGCAAGCTCGTCGTTGGGCTGTCCGCTGACTACCCGCCACTGGAATTCACCAAGAACGTCAACGGGAAGAACAAGTACGTCGGCGTCGACATTGAATTGTCCAAGCAGATCGCCAAGGATTTGGGCGTCAAGTGCGAAATCAAGAACATGGACTTCGACTCCCTCCTGGTTGCCCTGGAAACCGGCAAGATTGACGTGATTATCTCCGGGATGACCCCAACCGCCGAGCGTAAGAAGAGCATCGACTTCTCCAAGATCTACTACGCTGAAAAGAACGACTACTTCGTCATCAACAAGGCTGACAAGGGCAAGTACAAGAAGACCAGCGACTTCAAGGGCAAGACGGTTGGCGCCCAGACTGGGTCTCTCCAGTACACCGTCATGAAGAAGCACGGCCTGCCTGGCATGAAGGTCAAGGGCCTGGCCAAGATTTCCAGCCTCTTGATGGGCTTGAAGTCCGGCAAGTTCGACGGGGTCCTCTTGGGCGAGCTGAACGCCAAGACTTACGCCATGAACGACTCAAGCCTGGCCCTGGTCAAGTCAACCCTGAAGCAGGACCAAATGGGCAACGCCGTCGGCGTCGCCAAGGGGCAAAAGGACTTGGTGGCCGCCATCAACAAGACCATCGACAAGTGCCAGGACAAGGACCTCTTCAACAAGAAGTTCATCCCGGCAGCGGCCAAGGACATGAAGACCGCGACTAAGAAGTCAAACAACTCCATGACCAAGTACACCAGCTATTTCGTGACCGGTCTTGAATACACCATGATCATCACCATCTGCTCAGTCCTGATCGGTCTGGTGCTCGGCGTCATCTTCGCTTTGATGCGTCTGTCAAGCAACAAGCTGCTCCACGCGATCGCGGTCTGCTACATTGAATTCCTCCGGGGCACTCCAGAAATGGTTCAGATCATGTTCGTCTACTTCGGGATCGGGATGCTGGTCAAGAACCTGCCTGCCCTGGTTGCCGGGATCATCGCCATCGGCTTGAACTCCGGGGCCTACGTGGCTGAAGACATCCGGTCCGGGATTAACTCCGTGAACATCGGCCAGACTGAAGCTGCCCGGTCACTTGGCTTGAGCCAGGCCATGACTTACCGCTACGTCATCTTCCCGCAGGCCTTCAAGAACATCTGGCCAGCCCTTGGCAACGAATTCATCACGCTGACCAAGGACAGCTCCCTGGTTTCAACCATCGGCGTTGGTGAATTGATGTACCAGACCGGCCTGGTGCAAACCGCTACCTACCGGGGGGTAATGCCACTGTTCATCACCATGTGCATCTACTTCGTCTTAACCTTCCTCTTGACTCGCCTGCTCAACTTCCTGGAACGGAAGATGAACCTGAGCTCAAGCCGCGCTTAGCCAAGCAGTTCACTTGTCTCATCTAATTTATCTCTAGCAAAAAGCTGGAAGTCACTCATCTGACTTCCAGCTTTTTTATTGCGATATTTTTCTGCCTTCTGCTTGGCACCTACTGCTGATTGCTCATGTAGTCGCGGGTCATTGGCAGGTTCTTGCCGGATGGCCCCTTGGTCAACAGGAACTGCATGACGTCAATATTGCCGGATTCAAAAGAAGCGGCACAAGCCTGCAGGTAGAGATCCCACATCCGGGTAAAGCGCTCGCCAAAATGAGCTTGAATTTCCGCCCGGTGGTCATTGAAGTTCTGGTCCCAGATTTCTAGAGTGCGCTGGTAGTGGCGGCGGAGCATTTCTACATCAGCCAGCTGCATCCCGTTGTCAACGATATGGCCGACCATTTCCGCCAGGCCAGGCACATAGCCACCTGGGAAGATGTACTTGTTGATCCAAGCATTGTTGGCCCCGCCCTGCTGGCGGGTGATTCCGTGAATCAGGGCCACGCCGTCTTTTTTCAGATAGCGGGCCACGTCCTTGAAATACAAGCCCATGTTTTCCTGGCCCACGTGCTCAAACATCCCCACGGAAGTGACATAGTCCCATTGCCGGTCACCCAATTCCCGGTAGTCGGTCAGCTTGACTTCCGCGACGTCTTGCAGCCCTTCGGCTTCAATCGTCTTTCTGACCAGGTAGTACTGCTCTTCGCTCAAGGTCACCCCGGTAACCTTCAAGCCATATTCCCGGGCCGCCGTCAGCATCAAGGTCCCCCAGCCGCAGCCGATGTCCAGCAGAGTCTTGCCCTTTTCCGGGTGCAACTTGTTCAAGATATGGTGGACCTTGGCAATCTGCGCTTTCTTCAAGTCATTTACATTGCCATTGGTGAAGTAGGCGCAGGAATAAGTCAGGGTATCGTCCAGCCAGAGCTTGTAAAAATCATTGCCGACGTCGTAGTGGCTTTGAATATCGCTGACGGACTGGCGCTCGCTGTGGCTCTGCTTTGGCAGAAAATGGCGCAGCTTCGCGTTGCGCATGAAGCTTTCAGAGCTTTCATAAGCCGCCGTCAGGAGCTTTTGGATGCTCCCGTCAATTTCGATCTTCTTGTCCATATAGGCTTCGCCCAAGGCAAGGGAGGCGTTGGCAGCCACGGCCTTCACTGGAATCTTTTCATTGAAGGTAATGGTGACTTCCGGGTCTCCGGCGCCATACACGTCTGACTTGCCGTCCCAGTAGTTGACCCTGACCGGGATGTTGAAGGAGTGGCTCAGCAGCGTCTTGTAGAAGCTCTTTTCCAGCATTAGTAATTCCCTCTTTCATCTTGCAGCTGATTATTGTAGCTTTCTCAACACTATTTCATTATAAGGCAAAAAGATCCGCTTTTCTTTCAAAATAAGTATTATTCATATAAGGAAATGATCTGTCTCATCAAGGGCGTGACCACCTGATCCTTGCGCCAGACGAGCTGCAGGCGGGTGCGCCACTGGTCCAGGTCAATCGGGTAGATCTGTCCTTTGGCATAAGCAGCCGCAATCGACTCGGGCACCAAGGCAATTCCTAGCCCTGAGTCGCTCCAGCGGATGGCGGTTCTGGAGTCGTCGCACTTAATCACGAAATTGGGCTTCAGCCCCTTTTCCGTGAAAGTCTCCTTGAACATCCCCTCAAAGCGGCGATAGATGACCAAAGGCTGCCCAGCCAGGTCTTCCAGCTTGACCGTCTCCTTGCCGGCAAAGGCGTCTAGCCGCGTAACCGCCGTCATCCGCTCATCACTGACGTCGATTGCCGCCAGGTTGACCCGGTTGTAGGGAGTCCGGATGACCGCCAAATCCAGCAGATTGTTCTTTAATTTGTCCAAAATGCCATAAGTATTGTCTTCCAGGATGTCCAAAGCTACCCCAGGATGCTCTTTGACAAAAGCCACCAGCCGGTTGGAGGGCAAGACGCCAATCGAGCTTGAGACTGAGCCCAGACGGACGCTGCCCAGCTGGCCGGCTTGGATCTCCCTGATCTCCGTTTCAGCGTTTTGGGCTAAAGTCAAAATCTGCTTGGAATAGCTGTAGAGCTTCTTGCCGGCATCCGTCAGCTCAATCCCATGGGGCTGTCTGGCAAACAGCTTGGCCCCCAGTTCATCCTCCAGCTGCTTGAGCTGGTAGCTCAAGGCCGGCTGGCCAATAAACAGCTGCTTGGCCGCGGATGTGATCTGCCCTTCCTCAGCCACAAGCGCGAAATACTGCAATTGCTTCAAATTCATCTGTCCTGCTCCTTGTTCCATATCAGCTTTTTCAATATTCTTAATCATAAATCAGTATTTTATTTATATCAACTCCTGGGCTACACTGGTAGTGGTTATTAAGGAGGCAATCAGATGAACGTACATGGCTTAACGCAAAAAGAAGCCGAAGAAAGGCTGAAAAGGGACGGACTAAACGAGGTGCCCGAGCCCAAGTTCAATTTCTGGAAGGAGTTTGCCGGCAAGCTTTGGAACTTGTCAGCCTGGATCCTGGAAGGGGCGCTGCTGCTTGAATGCGCCCTGGGCAAGTGGATCCAGTCCTTCTTCGTATTATTGATGCTTTTGTTCGCGGCCTACAATGGGGCCACCCAGAAGAAGAAGTCCCGCAAGGTCCTCAGTGACATTTCCCATGAATTGACGCCGGTCGTCGCGGTTGAGCGGGACGAACGTTGGATCAAGCTGGACTCCAAGTATCTAGTCAAGGGCGACTTGATCAGCCTTAAGCGCGGGGACGTCTTAGCCGCGGACGCTGAGCTGGTCGAAGGGGCCTTGAGACTAGATGAATCATCGATTACCGGTGAATCCAAGCAGATTGCCAAGCAAAAGGGCGACCAGGCCTTCGCGGGGACGACCGTAATGAGCGGCCAGGCCCTGGCCCGAGTCATAGCCGTCGGGGTCAACTCCAGAAGCGGGCAGACGATCAACCTGATCAACAACTCCGCGGCTCCTGGCCATTTGCAGCAGCTGCTGACCAAAATTATTTATTATCTCTGCCTGCTCGACGGCGTCTTGACCCTGATCTTGATCATTGCCGCCTTGATCCGGGGCGAGAACATTCTGGAAATGCTGCCGTTTTTGGCCATGATGTTCATCGCTTCGATTCCGGTGGCCATGCCCTCAACTTTTGCCCTGTCCAATTCCTTTGAGGCGACCCGCCTGTCAAAAGAAGGCGTCCTGACCAGTGACTTGACCGGGATCCAGGACGCGGCCAACCTCAATCTCCTGCTCTTGGACAAGACGGGAACGATTACGGAAAACAAGACGGCAGTTTCATCCTTTAGCAACTTGACCGGTCAAGCCGACGCGGACGTTTTGCCCCTGATTGGCGCCGCGGCTGACCTGCGCAACCAGAGCGTGATTGACCAGGCCATCCTCAGCTACCTGCAAAAGCGGGATCTGCCGGCAGCGCCAGCTGATTCCTTTAGCCCCTTCACTTCTGACCGGGGCTATTCCATGGCCGAGTGCCAGGGCAAAACGATCAAGCTGGGCTCTTTTAAGCAGCTGGCCAAGCTGGATCCTGAGGCAGCCATTAAGGCCAGCCAGGTCGACTTTACCCAAGGGCGTTCAGTCGCTGCCGTGATCGATGACAAGCTGGCAGGCGTCTTTATCACCCAAGACAAGGTCCGCCCTGACTCCAAAACTGCCTTGGCCGAGCTGGTCAAGCGCGGCATCAAGCCCATCATGCTGACTGGCGACAACAAGCGGACGGCTGAAGTCGTGGCCAAGCAGGTTGCCTTAAAGGGACAGGTGATCTCCATTTCCGACTTTAATGAGCAAACCGACGTCAAAAACTTGGCCGGGATCGCGGACGTTTTGCCAGAAGACAAATTGGCCATGGTCAAGCACTTCCAGGAGCTGGGCTACATCGTCGGCATGACCGGCGACGGGGTCAACGACTCCCCAGCCCTCAAGCAGGCTGAAGTCGGCATCGCCGTGGCCAATGCCGCTGACGTGGCCAAGAGAAGCGGCAAGATGGTCCTGCTCGATGATGGCCTAATGCCGATCGTCAAGATTCTGGATGCCGGCCACCGGGTCTACCAGCGGATGACCACCTGGTCTTTGACCAAGCTGGCCAGAACGGCGGAGCTGACCATGCTGCTGACCTTCTCCTACCTGGTCTTCGGCTACCTGCCAATGGCCCTGAACGCCATGGTCATCTACACGATCATGAACAACATGGTCACGATGATGATCGGCACCGACAAGACCCAGATTAGCTACCAGCCGGAAAACTGGGACATGGGCAAGCTGGCTAAGATCTCCTTCTCCCTGGCGGCAGCCTGGACCGCGATTGGCTTTGCCTTCGTGGCTGGCCTGGGCCAGCTTGGCGTCAGCCACGGGCAGACCGGCACCATGGTCTACGTCTTCCTGGTCATGAGCGCGATGATGATCGTTCTGATCACCCGGACGCGCGGCTTTTTCTGGCAATCAGCCCCGTCTAAGCCTGTTGCCTTGGTCCAGACAGCCGACATTCTCCTGACATGCCTGTTGGCCCTCTTGGGCATCGCCATGCCGGCCATCAGCCTGAAAGAGCTGCTGACGACCTTGTTTTCGGCCTTCCTGGCCGCGGTTCTGATCAACCTGGTCTACCAGCCGCTGATGAAAGAGCACTAATTTTTTCAAGAACACAGCTTGCCAATAGAACATAAGAAAGAGGAATTCCATGAAAAAGCGAACTTTTAAGATCTGTATCAGCCTGATCGCCCTGTTGCTGGTCGCCTTAGTCGCCATGGCGGGATGGAGCCTGTACAATGTGAAAAACGCCGTCGGCACTTCCTACCAGCAGGGTAAACTCAAGCGGGCTGAAAATGGCAGCAAGGAGAGCTTGCTGAAGCACGCAAAGCCCCTGATCGTGCTCCTGATGGGGACTGATACCGGCGCCTTAGGCCGCAGCTACAAGGGCCGGACCGACTCGATCATGGTCTTGGTCCTCAATCCCCAGCAAAAGAAGAGCACCTTGGTCAGCATTGAGCGGGACTTGCAGGTTAACTTTCCAGAATACCCTGAATACTCGCCTTCAAAGATCAATGCCGCCTACACCTATGGCGGCGTAAAGCTGCTCAGCCAGACTTTAGACCGCTGCTTCAAGATTCCCGTCAATTCTTATGCCTTGATCAACATGGGCGGGATGAAGTCAGTCATTGACCAGTTGGGCGGAATTGACATTACTCCCCTGCTCAGCTTCAACTACGAGGGCTACCACTATCATAAAGGGGTCAAAAGCCATATGAGCGGGGACAAGGCTCTGGAATACTGCCGGATGCGCTATGATGACCCTGAAGGCGACTACGGACGCCAGAAGCGGCAAAGACAGGTTTTGACTGAAATCATCAAAAGCGGCGCCAACGTTGAAAGCCTGCTGACGCCAGCCTTTCTCAAGTCAGTCTCCAATCAGGTCAGAACCGACCTGAACTTCAGCGACCTGGCCAAGCTGGCAGAGTCTTACCGTGCAAGCGGCGACCAGCTGCAGACCGATTACACCCACGGCAGCGGCTTCACCCAAGATGGGGTCTCCTACCAGCGGATCAGCCTGGCAGAAAGACAGCGGATCAGCAATCTGGTCCGGCAGGCAGCTGGCTTGCGGAAGGTCCAGCTGCCTCAGCAATAGATCAGCTAATATGCAAAAGAGCTTGGGAAAAAAGGCTTCCAGAAGTTTTTCGCTTCTAGAAGCCTTTTTTATTCGCTATAGTTTTTTCCCAGACTCTTTTTGCTGCACGCTGTGCAGAGTTTATTCGTGCGATTTCTCTTCTTTTCCTTGTCCGCTCTCGGCCAGCTGCTTTTGCCGGTAGGCGATCAAGCGCTCAAATTCCGTCTTCAGCAAGGCCCCCATTGGCACGGCGATCAGCATCCCCACAAAGCCGCCCATAGCGCCGCCGGCGATCACGCAGGCAATCACGTACAGGGGATGGATGTGAATGGCTGAGGACAAAAGCTTAGGGTTGAGCACGTTGCCGTCAATGGCCTGGATGACCAAGAGGATGATCATCCCCACGATCAAGGCCTCCATGTTCTGGCTGAGGGTGCAGGCCAGGATGACCATACCATAGCCCAGGATTGGCCCAAAGTATGGGATCAGGTTGCCAATCCCGGTCACCATCCCGATCAGCAGACCGTATGGCACCTTGGCAATCAGCATAGCCAGGCTGACTAAGAGGCCGACAATGAAGGCGTCGATGATCTGTCCCCGGATATAGCCGGAGAAGGCCTGGTCGGCATCAGCTAAAAAGACCTTGATTACGCGAATCACCCGCTTGTTGAGCAGTGTTCCCAGGCTGCGCTTCCAGTAAGCCGCGATCCGCTGGCCATCGTAAAGGAAGTAGATCGCAAAAATCACTCCAAAGAAGAAGTCGCTCAAGAAGCTGGTCACCCGGCCGACCCCTTTTTGCATGTAAGCCATGATGCCGCTGGTTGACCAGCCCTGCTTTTGCAGATAAGACATGATCTCGCTGATAAAACTGCTGTATTGGGCCTTCAGCTGGTCATACAGGCTGTCGATGCTGGCCAGGCTGAAATGGCTGAGCTGCTTGGAAAAAGTCACGACAATCGCGCCCACGGCCAGCAATAAGACCAGCAAGACCAAGGCAATGGTCAAAGCCACGGCCATGGACCGGCTGGCCGTCGCCACGGCCCCCTTGCTGCTGCCCTTTGAAAACTTCCGGTCAAAAAAGTTGGTCACCGGCAGCAGCAAATAGGTCAAGACCAGGCCATAAGTCAGCGGCTGGGCAATCGCGGCCAGGATCTTGCCAACTCGCTGCCAGAAGCCTGATGACTCATAGGCCAAAAGCAGGATGATCAAGCCAGCAAAAACCGTGCCCAGACAGTACATGGCGATTTTAAAGTACTTTTGATCAATATGGTTCCAGAATTTGTTCATCAATCTACCTCGCTAGTTTGCTAGCCTTTATTATAGCAGTTTCTCACGTCTGGCCAAAAGGGCAAAAAAATAGCGGCTCTCGCGAGTCGCTATTAATTAGCGCATTTTTACAATACGTGGTGAATCCAGCCTTCTGGAGCTTCAATTTCACCGTTTTGAATGCCAGTCAAGGTGTTGTAAAGCTCACCCATGAACTTGCCTGGCTTCTCCATCCCTGATGGGAAGTTGATTTCTTGGTCGCCGTTGACAACCTTGCCAACTGGTGACAGCACCGCTGCAGTACCAACCAATGCACATTCCTTGAATGAAGGAATTTCGTCGAAGCGAACCTTTCTTTCTTCAACGGTCAAGTTCAGGTAGTGTTCTGCCAAGTATACAATTGAGCGTCTAGTGATTGATGGCAAAATTGAGTTTGACTTAGGTACGACCAAGTGATTGTTTTGGTCGATGAAGATGATGTTTGAGCCACCGGTTTCTTCAATGTAGGTTTGCGTAGCTGGGTCAAGGTACATGTTTTCTGAGAAGCCGTCCTTGTGCGCGCCTACAGTCGCCTTCATACTCATGGCGTAGTTCAAAGCCGCCTTAACGTGGCCAGTCCCGCGAGGTGCGGCACGGTCGTATTGCGCAACCTGGATGGCAACTGGAGTAGCCCCGCCCTTGTAGTATGGGCCTACTGGAGTAGCAAAGATTCTGAACATGTAGTCCCTGGCTGGAGCAACGCCGATGATTGGCGTGGTCCCGATTTCGTAAGGACGCAGGTAAAGGGTCGCGCCTGAGCCGTATGGTGGTACCCAGTCAACGTTGGCCTTTACGACTTCTTCAATGCCCTTGACGAATTGGTCCTTTGGGTATGGTTCCATTTCCAGGCGCTTGGCTGAGTTGTACATTCTTTCAGCGTTTTGGTCTGGACGGAAGACAACGACAGAGCCGTCCTTCCAAGTGTAGGCCTTCATCCCTTCAAAGACTTGCTGTGCGTATTGCAGGGTTTCAGCACATTCATTTAAAACAACGTTCGGGTCAGCAGTCAGCT
Source organism: Lactobacillus sp. 23-2 (assembly GCF_044902225.1). Classification (NCBI taxonomy): domain Bacteria; kingdom Bacillati; phylum Bacillota; class Bacilli; order Lactobacillales; family Lactobacillaceae; genus Lactobacillus; species Lactobacillus sp. 23-2. Next base: position 76,183 of record NZ_JAOQBX010000001.1, read on the forward strand.
TGCCGCCTTGCCAAGCACCGTCGTGGAATTCGTCCACATAGCGTTTGTCAGTTTGGTGATAAGCAAAACCGATGTTTGCCCAATCAAGATCTTTCTTAGCCATGATTTTTTTACCTCCTAAATGTTTCAATCACTAGTTGTTTATGTGTTTAATATAATACTCATTTTTAGATTTGGCAACAGCTTTTTAAAGAGCTTTTCATTTTAATCATATTTTTCCTAAAAAGTCCTTCTTCCTGCTCCAGCGCGTAAATAAGCAAGCTTTTTCCGCGATGAAAGCGCTGTTTTCCATTATCAACCTAGTTATAGCACATTTCCCCAGGACCGGATAAGAAAGTTTCCTAATTTTTATTTAATCATCAACATCCGAGGAGATGATGTCCTCGTTCATCCCCCGCTCGCATTCGGCTTGCACGGTCACGTGGTTGATGCCGAACTTTTTCCGCAAGATAACGGCAATCTCCTGGTCAATTGCCTCGATCCTTTCCGCGGTCAAGTCATCATCAACGTTGATGTGCGCGTCAAGCATCACCATATCGTCGCTGTAGCGCCAAATGTGCACGTGGTGGATTTTCTTGACCCCCGGACAGGTCAGGACAGCCCGCTCAACCTCTTCCAGGTCGATATCCGGGTTGGTCTCCATTAAGACGTTGGCCGAGTCCTTGGTGACCTCAAAAGCCTCCTTCAGCAAGATAATTGAGGCCGCCAGGGTCAAAACCGGGTCCACCAGGGTCCAATCCCACAAATAGATGACGATTGAGCCAACGACCACGGCCACTGACGACAAGGTATCGGACATCATGTTCAAGAACAAGGCCCGGGCATTCAAGCTGCTCTTGGCCCCGCTCAGCAGGATCAGCATGGACAAGAGGTTCCCCGCCAGCCCAACCAAAGAGACGATGAACATGATCCGGCCTTCGATTGGCTCAGGATGACTAAAGCGCTGGATGGCCGAGAAAAAGAGGTAGACGCTGATGACCAGCAGAACGACCCCATTGGTATAGGCAGCCAGGGTTTCTGCCCGCCGGTAGCCAAAAGTCTTGTGAGCGTCCTTGTGCTTCTTGGAGATCAGATTGGCGACGAAGGCCAAAATGATTGAAGCCACGTCTGAGAGATTGTGCAAGGCATCCGAGAGGAGGGCCAGCGACCCGGAGAGGAAGCCCCCGATGAATTCCGCGGCCGTGATGATCACGTTGAGAACCGTGACCCACAGATAGCGCTTTGAAGATTGATCTTTCATTTCTTGTACCTGCCTGTCTTGCTTTTGGAAAATCTGTTGCTAAAAAGCCAGCAAGCACTGCTTGCTGGCTTTTCTTGTTCATTCAGTCTGTCTTCGTGCTTAGGCACCGTGGTATTGCACCAGTGAAAAGATGTCAACGTCAGGGAACTTTTCCCGGCCCTTCAGGTCAGTCAGTTCGATGTAGAAGGCCGCACCGACCAGCTTGCCGCCAAGGCGCTCAATCAATTCCTTGGTCGCGCGCAGGGTGCCGGCAGTGGCCATCAAGTCGTCGCAGATCACTACTCTTTGGCCTGGCTTGATCGCGTCCTTGTGCATCTCCAGCACGTTTGAGCCGTATTCCAAGTCATAGGCCGCGCTTTCAACCTCGCGTGGCAGCTTGTGCGGCTTGCGGGCTGGCACGAAGCCAACGCCCAGTTCGATGGCCACTGGCGTGCCAACAAGGAAGCCCCGGGCTTCAGGCCCAACAATCACATCAGCATGGCGGCTCTTGGCATATTCAGCGATATCATGGGTCGCTGCTCTGAAAGCTTCACCATCTTGCAGCAAAGGAGTGATGTCTCTGAAGATAATCCCCTCGTTAGGGAAGTCCTTGATGCTGGCGATGTATTTCTTGTAATCAATTGACATTTCTATATCCTCCGTCTACTAAGACCGTTGGCGTAACGCAGCAGCTCATTTGTCGAGATTGTTCGTAATCTGTTCACGAACGCAATCTGGGCCTTCACTGAACGGTAGTAGCCCGAATCATTCAAGCTCTTCTTAGTCAAATTCGGACTTGGCACCAACTTGTCTCCTTCCATTTTAACAAAATCAAGCGTAAAAAACACCCTCAAAATGAAAAGGAGACCTTCCGGCTTTAATCCCAGCTGACCGGCAGCTTGCAGGTAATTGTTCGCCTTTTGTCCAGGGTGAGCGCGGAAGTACTCCCAGACCCGGCCGAAAGCCTCCCGGCCAGGCAGCTGCTTGCCTGGCAGCCGGTCCAGCTGAAAGCGCAAGTAGAGCTGCTTGTAGTCCTTGACCAGGACGAAGTTGAGCTGGTCTGGATTGGCGGGCACGTCCAAGACGGTCACGATCTGCTCGCTCAGGTCCTCATCATCCTTGGCCATGGTCAGCATCTCAGCCGGAATCCCATAGCGCTTTTGCGCCAATTGGGCATTCTTGGGATCAAACAAGAGATACTTGTCTGCGAAGCCCAGCAGGTCTTCCTGCTGGCGGAAGTCAACCACCTTCTGCTGGGCCAGGTAGATCGGCTGCCCGTAGTGCACGCCCGCCACCTGGAATTGAACGCTCGTCTTGCCCCGGAAAGTATTCGTGCTCAGACTCACGTAAAGCTTGTCGATAAAGGGCAGCACCATTTCTGTAATCTTGTGGTCAAAATCGATGGCCCGCACATTGGCAACGTTAAAGCTGCACCCCTTCTTCATGGCCCGGAAACCGCTGATCTTCGGCTGGGTCACCGAAAAGACCGGGGCTTCATTGTCAGTCCCAAAAGGACCAACCAGAGCCAGCTGGCTGACGGCATCCAAGCTGACGTCCAACGGCTTGATCTCGCCGTCGTACTGCTTGACCGTTTCCTGCAGATGGTCCTGCTTTTGGAAGCTGCCTTCAAAATCCTCCCGCAATTGGCCAAGCTTGTCTAGCGTCAGCGACAAACCGCAGGCATAGTCATGGCCGCCAAATTGGGTCAGGGTCGTCCCTTCCAGGGGCTTTAAGGCATCAAACAGGTTGAAGCCAAATTTCTCTGAGGACCGGCCTGACCCCTTGACCATGCCGTCCCCATTCTTGGTCAGCATCAAAGTCGGCTTGTGGTACTCATCCGCGATTCGGTTGGCAACCAGCCCCATGACCCCTTCATGCCAGTCAGGGTCATAAAGAGTAAGCGTGGCTTGGCTCTGGTAGCCCTGCTTGACTACCTGCTGCTCAGCTTCCAAAGTCGTCTGGGCCGTCAATTCCCGGCGCTCGGTATTCAGCTTCTCCACCCGGTCGGCCAGCTGCTTGGCTTCTTCCGGCGTTTCCGCCAGCAAAAGCTTGACGGCCAAAGCCGCGTCATCCAGGCGGCCGCAGGCGTTAAGCCGGGGCGCGATCTTGAAGCCGATGTCGGTCTCATCAATCTGGCCCATGGTCAGCCCCGCGTTGGCAATCAGGGCCCGCAAGCCCGGTCTGGCCGTCTGGTTCAGCAGCTCCAGGCCACGCTTGACGATGACGTGGCCTTCTCCTGACACCTTGACCATATCGCCAATCGTCCCGATCATCGCCAGCTCCAGAAATTCACTGGCCGTATCCTGCAGGACTGCCCGGGCAATAGTGTAGGCCACGCCGGCCCCGCAATAGTCATCAAAAGGATAGGCCTGGCCTGGATAATTGCAGTGCACGATCGCGCACGCCTCCGGCATCTTGTCCTTGAAGGTGTGGTGGTCGGTCACGATCACGTCAACCCCATGCTCTTGGGCATAAGCGACCTCTTCAAGCCCGGTCACCCCATTGTCGACGGTGATAATCAGTTTCGTCCCGTCGGCCACGATCTCCTTGTAGCGGTCAAGGCTTGGCCCATAGCCGTCTTTGAAGCGGTTGGGGATAAAGTAGTGGACGTCCCCGCCCATGATGCCCAGCATCTCAACCATGATCGTCGTGGCAGTAATGCCGTCAGCATCATAGTCGCCATAGACCGTAATCTTCTCCCCGCTGTCCAGAGCCTGGTTGATCCGGTCGACGGCCTTGTCCATATCATGCATCAGGTATGGATCAGCCAGGTCTGCCTCAGTTGCCGTGAACCAAAAGTTCAATTTTTCCGCCGTGTCAATGCCTCGCAAAGAAAACAACTTAGCCGCCAATGGGCTAAGTTGATATTCATCGATCAGTTCTTGAGACAATGGCGCGGCTTTTCTTTCTTGCCATTTCATTATCTTAGTTTAAACATCTCCAGCTTCTTGTCGCTTGCCCGTTCGCGCTTGACCAGCTTCCCCCGCAGGGCCCAGCGGTTTCTCCCGCCGTCAGCACAAGTGATCAGGGTCACCATGGGCTGCTTGGTCTGGTTGACCAGCCAGACGGCATACGGATTGACGACTTTCTTGTAGTTGATCTGGTAGACATAGACCTGCTTCAGGTCAGTCAAGTAGACCTTTGCCCCGAGCTTGACGTCCTCAAGGGGCGAAAACAGGATGCCCTTAGAGGTCATATAGTGACCGGCCAAGGGATAGTTGCCCTTGCCCATCTTTTGGTCAGCCCGCATCGTGGCCCCACCAGTTGACAGGGAATCATCCGACAAGCCCAGCATGACCGGCAGATACAGCTTGACGCTAGGAATCGCCATGGCGCCGACCGCGCCAGCCGTGTGCCTGACCCGGCTCTTGGCCGCCTGGGCCAGGTCAATCTCCTTGACCTGGCTGAAGTCATAAGTTGCCTTCTGCCGCTGGTTCTTGACCACCTGCTCGGCCGTCAGGCCCTGCAAGGCACTCTGTGAGTTCTGCTTGACGACCAGGCCGCTGATCTGCCGGTTGAACACCAATAGCAGTCCGACCAGCAGCAGGATGACCGCCGCGATCCGCAGCAACAAGCTCAGCTTTTGCTTTTTGCCAGAATTTTGTCTGTCTTCAGCCATGTTTACTTGCCCTTGATATCGTCGTCATTCATCCGCAGGACGGCCATAAAGGCATCTTGCGGAACTTCTACCCGGCCAACGGATTTCATCCGCTTCTTGCCCCGCTTCTGCTTTTCAAGCAGCTTGGCCCGCCGGTCAGGGTCACCCGTGTGGATCTTCCAGGTAACGTCCTTGCGGTATGGCTTGATCGTGGCCCGGGAAATGATCTTGGACCCGATGGCCCCTTGAATGTCGACTTCGAAGTTCTGCCGCGGGATCAGCTTCTTCAACAGACTGGTCATCTGCACGGCCCGGTCGCGGGCTTCGTCTCTGTGGGCAATGAAGCTCAAGGCATCGATTGGCTCCTTGTTCAAGAGGATGTCGATCTTGACCAGATCAGTCTTCCGGTAGCCAATGATCTCATAGTCAAGAGAGGCATAGCCCTTGGTTGAGGACTTCAATTGGTCAAAGAAGTCATAGATGATTTCCGCCAAAGGCATCTCATAGATCACATTGACCCGGTATTTGTCCAGGTAGTCCATGGTCTGGAATTCTCCGCGCTTCTTCTCGCACAATTGCATGACTGGACCAACGAAATCATTAGGCACCATGATCTCGGCCTTCACGTAAGGCTCCTGCAGCTCCTTGTATTCACCGGCGCTTGGCAGGTCAGCCGGGTTGTCGATCAGCATGACTTCGCCATTCGGCATGATGGCGTGGTAGTCAACGGATGGCGCGGTCATGATCAAATCCAGGTCAAACTCCTGCTCCAGGCGCTCTTGAACCACGTCCATGTGCAAAAGACCCAAAAAGCCGCAACGGAAGCCAAAGCCCAGGGCTTGTGAAGTTTCCGGCTCAAATTCCAGGGAAGCATCGTTAAGCTGCAGCTTCTGCAGGGCCTCTTTCAAGTCATCGTAATCCCGGTTGTCGCTTGGGTACATCCCGGAGTAGACCATTGGCGGAATCTGCCGGTAGCCAGGCAGGGCTTTGGCCGTTGGGTGGACAGCGCTGGTGATGGTGTCACCCACCCGGGTTTCACGGACTGACTTGATGTTGGCCGTAATGTAGCCAACGTCGCCGGCAATCAAGATGTCTTCTTTGACTGGGTGCGGGCTGGAAACGCCGACTTCGGTCACTTCATACTTCTTGCCCGTATTCATGATCATGATTTCGTCGCCCGGCTTGACGGATCCTTCTTCTATCCGCACCTGCATGACGACCCCGCGGTAGTCATCGTACTTGGAGTCGAAGATCAGGGCCTTGAGCGGGGCTTCGATGTCGCCTACCGGAGCTGGGATGTCAGTGACGATTCTTTCCAAAAGGTCAGGAATCCCCTGCCCGGTCTTGCCGGAGACCTCAACGGCATTTGTCGCGTCAATCCCCAGCATTTCGCTGATTTCTTCCTTGGCCATGTCGGGATCGGCACTTGGCAGGTCGATCTTGTTCAAGACTGGCAGGATTTCCAGGTTGTTTTCCAAAGCCAGGTAGGTGTTGGACAGGGTCTGGGCCTGCACCCCTTGCGACGCGTCCACAACCAGCAAGGCCCCTTCACAGGCTGCCAAAGACCGGGAAACTTCGTAAGAGAAGTCGACGTGTCCTGGGGTGTCGATCAAGTGGAAGATATAGTCTTCACCGTCTTTGGCGTGGTACTTGACCTGCACCGAGTTCATCTTGATGGTAATCCCTCTCTGGCGTTCCAGTGGCATGTCATCCAGCATCTGATTCTTCAGTTGCCGCTTTGATACCGTATCCGTCAGTTCCAGAATCCGGTCGGCAATGGTCGATTTGCCGTGGTCGACGTGGGCCACGATCGAAAAGTTGCGGATGTGCTGCTGATAATCTTTGAGTTTTGCTAAATCCATGTGTTTTCTCGCATCCTTATCTAATACCTAACTATTATAACTGAATTTGCCGGCCTTGTCCCCTATTAGTCCTGACCGCGAAAAAAGCCCGGCTTTGTTGCCAAAGCCAGGCTTAATCAATCTATTCGCTTGTTTAGCTGAGCTTGTCCTTCAAACGCTCAAAGAAGCCCTTTTCCTGCGGAGCGATTGAGCCGCCGGAGGCCTTGACGAATTCAAGCAAAGCCTTGCGCTGCGCTTCGTTGATGTTCTTAGGGATCACGATCTCAACCGTGGTGATCTGGTCGCCAGGCTCGCCCCCGCGCAGGCTTGGAACGCCCTTCTGCTTCAAGGTGAACTTCTGGTTTGGCTGAGTCCCGGCTGGGATCTTCAGCTTGGCATCCCCGTAAACCGTCTTGATGTTGATCTCATCGCCCAAGGTAGCTTGGGCAAAAGAGATCGGCACGGTCGTGTAAATGGTCTGCCCGCGTCTGGTAAAGTCCTTGCTTGGACGAACCCGGAAGACGATGTAAAGATCCCCGTAAGGGCCGCCGTTCTTCCCGGCTTCGCCTTGCCCGGCCAGGCGGATCTGCTGGCCGTCATCGATGCCGGCTGGCACCTTGACCTGCAGGGTCTGCTTCTTGTCGACCGTCCCTGCCCCGTGGCAACTCTTGCATGGGTGCTGGATGATGAAGCCGCGGCCTGAGCACTTGTCACAGGTGGTTTGCCGCTGAATCATGCCCAAGACGGATCTTTGGGTAATCGTCATCATCCCGCTGCCGCCGCACTTGTCACAGGTGATTGGGTGGGTACCCTTTTCAGCACCGTTGCCGCCGCAAGTCTCACAAGTCGTGCTCCGGGTGTAGGTAATATCGGTCGTCTTGCCCTTGATCGCATCCATGAAGTCAATGGTCATGGTGTAGTCCAGGTCCTGACCACGCTGTGGCGCCGTCGGGTCGACTCTTTGCCGGCTGGCACCACCGCCGAAGAAGCTGTTGAAGATGTCGCCAAAATCATCGAAACCAGCGCCACCGAAGCCTTGGCCTCCAAAGCCTTGGCCACCGAAGCCCTGACCATTCATGCCTGCCTGGCCGAACTGGTCGTATTGCTGTCTCTTTTGCTGGTCATGCAAAACTTCATAAGCTTCGTTGACTTCCTTGTATTTTTCTTCCGCACCGGGTTCATGGTTTAAGTCTGGGTGATACTTCTTGGCCAGCTTGCGGTATGCCTTGCTGATCTCAGCATCGCTGGCATCACGGCTGACGCCCAAAATATCATAGTAATCCCGATTTGCTGCCATCTATCTTTACGCTCCTTCTTGTTAACAAAAGAAAAGAACTACTTCATGCAGTTCTTCTCCTTTTGTTCAATTATAGTCGCTTTACTTGTTTGGGTCTACCTTGGTGAAGTCGCCGTCAACAGTGTCGCCGTTGCTACCATTGCTGCCGCCATTGGCTGGGCCTTGTGGGCCGGCTTGACCATTTTGCCCGTTTTGGGCGTTTTGTTGGTAAAGCTTGACTGCCAATTCTTGAGCAACCTTGGTCAAGGCGTCCTTCTTGTTCTTCATTTCGTCCAGGTTGTTGTCCTTTTGGGCCTTCTTCAGGTCTTCCAGAGCGTCCTTGACTGGCTTAGCATCGCTTTCAGGCAACTTGCCGTCGACTTCCTTCAAAGTCTTTTCGGTTTGGAAGATCAGGCTGTCAACTTCGTTTCTGAGGTCGACTTCTTCCTTCTTCTTGTTGTCTTCTTCAGCGTGCTCTTCGGCTTCCTTCTTCATTCTTTCGATTTCTTCATCTGACAAGCCAGAAGCTGATTGGATCGTAATCTTTTGTTCCTTGCCAGTCCCCATGTCCTTGGCTGAAACGTTGACGATCCCGTTCTTGTCGATGTCGAAGGTAACTTGAATTTGTGGCACGCCACGTGGAGCGGCTGGAATGTCAGTCAATTCAAAGCGGCCCAAGGTCTTGTTGTCAGCTGCCATTGGCCGTTCACCTTGCAGAACGTGGATGTCAACGGCTGGCTGGTTGTCAGCTGCGGTTGAGAAGATTTGGCTCTTGGAAGTTGGGATGGTGGTGTTTCTGTCGATCAGCTTGGTGAAGACCCCGCCCATGGTTTCAATCCCAAGTGACAATGGGGTAACGTCCAGCAAAACGATGTCCTTAACGTCACCAGAGATTACCCCGCCTTGGATAGCGGCACCCAAAGCAACGGCTTCGTCTGGGTTGATTGAGTGGTCTGGTTCCTTGCCAGCCCATTGCTTAACGGCTTCTTGCACGGCTGGAATCCGGGTTGAGCCACCGTTCAAGATCACCTTGTCAATGTCGCCAACTGACAGGCCAGCGTCACGCAAAGCGTTGTCAAATGGGATCTTGGTTCTTTGAACCAGGTCGTCAGTCAGTTCGTTGAACTTAGCCCGGGTCAGGTCTGCTTCCAGGTGCAGAGGACCTGCTTCACCGGCTGAGATGAATGGCAGGGAAATGTGGGTTGAAGATACGCCTGACAAGTCCTTCTTGGCCTTTTCAGCGGCATCCTTCAAGCGTTGCATTGCCATCTTGTCCTTTGACAGGTCAACGCCGTTTTCTTCCTTGAAGCCAGCTACCAGCCAGTCGATGATCTTGTTGTCAAAGTCGTCACCACCCAGGTGGGTGTCACCGTTGGTTGACAGAACTTGGAAGACGCCATCGCCCAACTGCAGGACGGAAACGTCGAAGGTACCACCACCAAGGTCGTAGACCAAGACCTTTTCGTCGTCTTCATCCTTGTCCAGACCGTAAGCCAAAGCTGAAGCAGTTGGTTCGTTGATGATCCGCTGCACGTTGAGGCCCGCGATCTTGCCGGCGTCCTTGGTTGCTTGCCGCTGAGCGTCGTTGAAGTAGGCTGGAACGGTAATAACCGCGTCAGTAACCGGCTCACCCAAGTAGTCTTCTGAGAACTTCTTGATGTATTGCAGGATCATAGCGGAGATTTCTTGTGGGGTGTAGGCCTTGTCGCCGACCTTCACCTTGTAGTCAGCTTCACCCATGTGCCGCTTGATGGAAACGATCGTGTTCGGGTTGGTGATCGCTTGCCGCTTGGCAACTTCACCGACTTGAATCTCGCCATCCTTAAAGGCAACTACTGAAGGGGTGGTTCTAGCCCCTTCCGGGTTGGTGATAATCTTTGGTTCTTTGCCTTCCAAAACTGCAACTGCTGAGTTGGTCGTACCCAAGTCAATCCCAATAACTTTTGACATGTTTTGCTCTCCTTGTTAGATTGAATAATTTCGAATAAATTGCTTGATTGCTGTCTTATTGTGCCACGACAACCATGGCTGGCCGCAGGGTCCGGTCCTTGTAGACGTAGCCCTTCTGCAGAACCTGCACGACGTGGTCTTTTTGATCATCATTCTCAGCTGGCACGCTTTGTACCGCCTGATGCAATGTCGGATCAAACTTCTCGCCTTCAGCCTTGATTTCTTCAATGCCGTTGTCCTTCAAGGCTCTGACCAGACCTTCCAGGGTCATTTCAATCCCCTTCTTGAGCTGGCCGGAAACTTCATCATCGGCTTTGACGGCTAAGGCTCTTTCCAAGTTGTCCACGCTTGGCAGGATGTCCTTGCCCAGGCGCTGGGACTCGTACTTGACCAGGTTGGCTCTTTCCTTGCTGTAGCGGCGCTGGGCATTCTGCTGCTCGGCCTCGCTTCTCAGGTACTTGTCTTCCAGCTCCTTGTTCTTGGCGGTCAGCTCTGCAAGCTGCTTTTGCAAGTCAGCCAGCTCGTCCTTCTTTGGATCTTGCTTGGCCGCCGGCTTGGTCTTCTTTGCCTTGGCGGCATGTTTCTTGTCTTGCTTTGTTTGCTTGTCTGCTTGAGTCAAGTCTTTCTCGCTTGGAAATTCTTCCTTACTCACGACAAACCTCCTTATTTAAATCTGCCATAGTAGTCCAGCAATTTTCTTGCCAATTCCTGCCTGAAGAATTCCATCAGGCCAATCATTTCGGAATATGGCATATTGCGCGGACCCAGTAGTGCGATCGTCCCATGGCCATATTTGCCTACGCTGTATTCAGCGGTAACCAGGCTGAAATTGCGGAGCAGGTCGCTGGGCAATTCAGTCCCGAGGCGGACGTGGACTGGATAGCGCTTGGAATCCCCGTTTTCGTCCTCATCCCCGATGTCGATCAGTTCGCCGACCAGACTGTCGGTGTTGATCAGCTGATACAGGGACTTGATGTCGTCAATATCGCTCTTGTCGGTGTTGTTCAACAGGTTCAGCTGGCCATCGACGTAAAGCTGCTCACTGGCAGCTTCCTTGATCACTGATTCCAAAAGCTCCAGGAATTCTGGCACGTTCTTGCCCACGATGTTGCTGCTGGACAAGGCTTGGAAAGTTTCTTTATTGATCTCGCCCAAGCTCTTGCCAACCAGCTGGTCGTTGATCAGCCGCACCGCCCGCTCAATCTCATCGCCTGAGATGTGGCGCGGCAAGGTGTAGAGCTGATTCTTGACCCCGCCGTCAGAAGTGACCAGGATGGCCATCACCTGCCGGGGCGCCAGGGGCACGATCCGAAAGCCCGTGATCCTGACCCCTCTGGCCTCTGGCCCTTCCGCGAAGGCCGTGTAGTCGGTCAGATCAGACAGGATCTTGGCTGCTTCCTTGACGATCTCGTCAACTTGGTTGAACGGCTGGTCAAACTGGGAGCCGATCTGGGTATAGACGGCTTCCGGCAGCCGGAGGGGCTGAACCAGGTTGTCCAAGTAATATCGATAGCCTTCTGTTGAAGGAATCCGGCCGCTGGAGGAGTGGGTCTTCTCGATCAGCCCCGCCTCTTCCAAGACCGCCATTTCATTGCGGATAGTCGCACTGGATACTTTGATCGGCAATTGATTCATGACCGTCTTTGACCCCACAGGCTCGTGGGTCTTGGTAAAGTCCTGAATGATTGTCTTTAGTATAAGTTCTTGACGTTCGGTCAACATAATTATCGCCCTCACATTTAGCACTCACATCTTCCAGGTGCTAACATGGTATAGATTAACAAGAAATTAGCAGTTAGTCAAGCTGAATGCTAATTTTTTTCGAAGAAAAAAGAGCCAAGCAATATTGGCTCTTTTTATCTTATTTTGCATAGCATCCTATTCGACCGTTTGGTCAAAATAAGCTTCCGCATTAATGCGATCCTGCTTAAGCTGAGCGACCAGGCCGTCAAGGCTGGCAAATTTCAGCTCATCCCTGAGGTACTTGTACCAGGCAATCGTGATGGTCTCCCCGTAGATATCCTGGTCAAAGTCAAAAAGATTGGACTCAATGTAGATCTGCTTTTCATCGTTGAACATGACATTGTAGCCCACGCTGGTCATTGACTCATACCACCGGTCCTTGACCCGAGTCATAGTCGCGTACACGCCAATCTTTGGCAGCACCTTGGGCCAGTCCATGGACAGATTAGCCGTTGGATAGCCCAGCTTGTGGCCATTGCGGAAGCCATGAACGACTTTGCCGCTGGTCGTGTACGGGTGGCCTAAAAGCTCCGTGGCCAAAGTCAGATCGCCCTTTTTGATGGCCTCCCTGATCTCGGTTGACCCGATCTTCTGTCCTTCAAAAATCTGCTTGGGCAAGACCTTGATCGCAAAGCGGCCCTTGGCAAACTTTGGCAGATTGGTCATATTGGCCACGTCTTTTGATCCATAGGTATAGTCAAAGCCGGCGACGACCGTGTCTGCCTGCAGCTTCATGATGATCCGGTCCACAAAATCCTGCGGGGCCAGCTGGCTGAATTGCCTGGTAAACTGCATGATCACCAGGTAATCCACGCCAATCTTTTCCATTTCATGGACCTTCTCATCCGGTGAGTTCAAGTAGGCAAATTTTTTTACGCCCGCGTAGACTTCTTTCGGGTGGCGGTCAAAGGTCAAGACCATCAACGGCAGGTCCTTTTGGTCAGCTTCTGAGCGCGCTTCGGCGATCAGGCGCTGGTGACCAATGTGCACCCCGTCGAAAAAGCCCAAGGCCAGAACGACTGGTCCATCCGTCAGCGGCTGGTCAATCGGATAGCTGATGTTAATTGTTTTCAAACTAGATCCCTCAATTACTCATTACTTAGCAGCATCAAATCCGGACAGTAGGTCGCGCCACCTTTTGCCCGATAAATCGCTTTAACTCTATTATTGTACCGCAAAGCGACCTTGTCTGCATCAGCCTTGAGCTTGATCCAGGCCCCATTTTGCACTTGCTTCCAGCTTTGTTCGTCCAGATCTACCGTTTGGTAGTCCTTGAAAAAAGCATCGATTGGCTGCAGATACTGATCAATCTGTTCCAGATGCTTTTCCAGTTCATCCAAAGTCACGGCCTGCTGCAGATCAAAACCGGAGCTGGCCGTCCGCCGCAAGCGGGTCATGACCGCTGGGACGCCCAATTTTTCGCCCAGATCATTGACCAGGCTTCTGACATAGGTTCCCTTAGAGCAGGCAACCTTAAATGCAAAGCTTTCTCTTGCCTGCGCTTCATCCCACTTGGGCTTTCCAACCAGCTCGTAGCTGGCCACGTGCACCGCGCGGGCGGGCCGCTCAACCGGAATCCCGGCTCTGGCGTACTCATAGAGGCGCTTGCCATTGACTTTGACGGCTGAATAGATTGGGGGCAGCTGGCTGATGTCACCCGTAAGCTGCTTCATTCCTGCCTGAATTTCCGCGCTGGTAAAGGGCCGGGCCAGCCTGGCCGTCTTGGTGACGGTCCCGTCCAAGTCGTAAGAGTCGGTCGCTTCCCCAAACATTCCCTCGCCCTCATAGGCTTTTGGCCGCTCATGCATCAATTCGATCAGCTTGGTTGCCTGGCCGACGGCAATTGGCAAGACGCCAGTCACGCTGGGATCCAGGGTGCCGGCATGGCCAATCTTTCTGGTGTGCAGGATTTTGCGCAGCTTATAGACCACGTCCCCGCTGGTCATGCCCGCGTCCTTGTCGATTACAATGATTCCGTTATACATGTCTTGTCCTCGCCTCAATTTCCTGTTCATGTTTTCTCCAGCAAAAAAGCGCCCTGAGGCGCTTTGCTGCTTATTTTCTTCAATTCCGACTTTTAGCGATCTTCCTCTTGCTTGTGCAAGTCAGCAATCAACTGGTCGATCTTGCTCCCGTAGATCGCGGACTGGTCCCGCTTGAAGATCAATTCTGGAACCTTGTAGACCGTCAGCACTTGCCCGAGCAAGTGGCGCATGGTCCCCTTGGCCTTTTCCAGACCAATTTCCGCGTCCTTCTGCTTTTCCGCATCATCGGTCAGCAGACTGTAGTAGACGGTCGCGTAAGAAAAGTCGTTGCTGCATTCAACGGCGGTAAAAGTTACCCCGCTGACGCGCGGATCACGAATGTCGCGGCGGATGATCTTGGTCAGTTCACGCAGGATCTCGCCTTCGACGCGTCCTTTTCTATGCTTCATTGCAACCTCCGTTAGCTAGGCTTAACTTCTTGCATCTCGTAGGCTTCAAGCTGGTCGCCGACCTTGATGTCGTTGAACTTCTCAATGGTCAAGCCACAGTCAAAGCCTGCCTTGACTTCCTTGACGTCATCCTTGAAGCGGCGCAGGGATGCAACCTTGCCGTCGTACTTGACGACGCCATCGCGAATTACCCGGATGCCGGCATCTGAGTTGACATAGCCGTTGTCAACAAAAGCACCGGCAATCGTCCCGATCTTGGAAACCTTCCAAGTCTCGCGGACAGTCAGGTTGCCGATTACCTTTTCTTCATAAGTTGGTTCCAGCATCCCTTGCATAGCGGCCTTAACGTCATCGATTGCTTTGTAGATGATGCTGTACAGGCGGATGTCGACCCCTTCTTGGGCAGCCTGGCTCTTGGCCATGGCCGTTGGCCGGACGTTGAACCCAATGATCAGGGCGTTTGAAGCGCTGGCCAGGGTAACGTCGCTTTCGTTGATGGCACCAACGCCAGAGTGGATAATATTGACGCGGACGCCTTCAACGTCAATCTTTTGGAAGGATTGAGCCAAGGCTTCAGCGGAGCCTTGCACGTCAGCCTTCAAAACGATGTCGACTGACTTCATGCTTTCCCGCTTCATCGTGTCAAACAGGTTGTCCAGAGTGACGTGCTGCACGTTTTCACGCTGCTTTTGCAGAGCTTGTTGGGCACGGGCTTCACCAACCGCGCGGGCCGTCTTTTCATCTTCAAAGACGACCAGCTTGTCGGCTGATTCCGGCACGTCGTTCAAGCCAGTGATTTCGACCGGCATGGATGGCGTGGCCTTCTTGACTTGGCGGCCCTTGTCGTTGGTCATGGTCCGCACGCGGCCGAAGGTGTCGCCGACAACGATTGGGTCACCAACGTGCAGGGTCCCTTGCTGGATCAAAACGTCGGCAACTGGGCCCTTGCCCCGTGACAAACGGGCCTCAACTACCGTCCCGATCGCCTTTTGCTTAGGATCTGCCTTCAGTTCCAGCATGTCGGCTTCCAGAATGATGTTTTCCAAAAGCTCATCAATGCCCAGGCCAGTCTTGGCTGAAATGTCAACGAAGATCGTGGAGCCGCCGTAGGCTTCTGGAATCAATTCGTAGTTCATCAGCTGCTCAGTGACGTGCTGCGGGTTGGCGCCTGGCTTGTCCATCTTGTTGATGGCCACGATGATTGGCACGCCCGCGCTCTTAGCGTGGTCGATGGCTTCAATAGTCTGTGGCATAACCCCGTCGTCAGCCGCAACGATCAAAACAACGATGTCCGTGATTTCAGCCCCGCGGGCACGCATGCTTGAGAAGGCCGCGTGGCCTGGCGTGTCCAGGAAAGTGATCAAGCGGTCGTTGATGCGGACTTGGTAGGCACCAATGCTCTGCGTAATCCCGCCGGCTTCATGTTCTGAAACCCGGGTGTGGCGCAAGCGGTCCAGCAAGGTCGTCTTACCGTGGTCAACGTGACCCATGATGGTAACTACTGGCGGACGGACGGTTTGGTTCTTGGATTCCTTGGAAGCTTCCATTTCCTGTTCAAAAATGTTGTCGATGTCGGAAATGTCTTCGTGAACCTTTTCAACTGCTTCAATGCCGTAGTCGGCTGCCAGCAGTTCGATCGTGTCCTTGTCCAGGGACTGGTTTTGGTTGGTCATGATCCCCAGCATGAAGAGCTTCTTCACGATTTCCGCTGGCTCGCGGTGGAGGATCTTGCCCAGGTCCTGGGCATTCATGCCAACTTCATATTCAAAGCTTTCTGGCAATGGCCGTTCCTTTCTTTGAGTAGGCTGCTTCTTCGGCTGCGCGCTTTGCTGATGCTTCTTGTTCTTCTTCTTGCGGCGCTCGGCCCGGTCTGAATGGCTGTGATCTGGCTGGAAGTCGGCATTTTGGCCCTTGCGGCCTGGCTTGCCGCCCCGGCGGCGGTTGTCCTTGCTTGGCTCTGGCGCAGCCATTGGCGCTGCGGAAAAGTCTGGTCTTTGGCTGCCGCTGCTTGGCCGCTTGCTTGGACGGCTTGCATGTCTGCGTTCGCCGTTGCCGCGGGAGCGGTTTTCAGAAGGAGTCTCATTTTGCTTCATGCGGGCTGGAGACGGCTTAAGGATCTTCGGGCCTCTAACCTTTGAGCTGGATGCTGATGCTGAAGCAGCTGCCGGCTCGCTCTCAGCCTTCTTGGCTGCCGGAGCTTCTTGAGCTGGCTTGTTCAAGTTCTTTTGGTATTCTTTGCGCGCTGCTTGGCTTTGTTCATTCAAATGAACTTCTTCAACGCGCTGCTTTTGCTTCAAATTCTTGAGCAGGTCGCGGGCTGCCGGGCGGCGGCTGCCATTGCCTTGACCGCCGTTTGACCGGTTGCCGCGGCGCTTTCCTGGCTTCTTATTTGCCGGCTTCTTTTCGCCCTTGCGGATCGCGTGAACGGAAATCTTCAGCTTGCCTGGCTTGCCCTTCTTTTCATCCTTGCTGTCCATGCCCAATTCTTTTGAAGATTCATTAACTTGTTTTTTGGTCATCAGATCACACTCCTTCTTTAATCTTTGCTTGCAGGGCCTTGGCAAAGCCGGAGTCGGTCAATGCCAAGACCTTGCGCTGTTTGCCAATAGCCTGGGAAAGCTCCTCTGAGCTGAAGGCAGCCACCAGCGGTACCGGATGCTGCTTCAGAGCGCTCCTCACTTCCTCTTGACCATTGTCTGCCAAGTCATTCGCGATGATTACGCATTTTGCCTTGCCCTTTTTGATGGCACCAACGACGATCTCCGTCCCAGAGACCAGCTTGCGTGCTCTGGTGGCCAAGCCGAGCAGGTTTAATGCTTTTTGTCGATTGTTAATTATTTTTTATCACCAAATAATTCTTTTCTAGCCTTCTGGTGATCAACATAGGCAAAGAGTTCCTGGTAAAAATCATCCGCGATCTTTACCCCCAGGCTGCGGTCCAAGACCTTGGACTTCTTCGCGGCCTCAATCTTCTCTGGCTCCAAAGAAACGTATGCTCCCCGGCCAGCCTTCTTTCCCGTTGGATCAACAGAAACGTTCTTGTCCTTGTCAACGACGATGCGGACCAGTTCTTTCTTGGGCTGCATCGTATCGGTCAACAAGTCTTTCCGCATTGGGATTTTTCTCTTCTTCAAAGAAATCACCTGTTATTCTTCATCTTCTGCTTCGGCGTCAGCTGCTTCGGCGTCATCCGCGTCTTCAACTTCAACGTCGCCGTCTGCGTCTTCAGATTCAAAGCTTGCTGCTTCTGTGCTTTCGTCTGCTTCAGTGTCGTCTTCTTCATCGCTTTCGTCAACAAATTCGACTTCGGATTCTGGACGAATGTCAATCTTAAAGCCAGTCAGGCGAGCAGCCAGACGGACGTTTTGCCCCTTCTTGCCGATAGCCAGTGAAAGCTGGTAGTCAGGCACGATGACAAAAGCCTTCTTTTCATCGTCTTCATCTTCAAATTGTACCGCAATAACTTCAGCGGGGTTCAAAGCATTGGCGATGTAGTCTGACGGATCTTCTTCGTATTGGACGATGTCGATGTTTTCCCCGCCCAGTTCATTGACTACGTTCTGCACGCGCGTGCCGCGTGGGCCAACGCAGGTGCCGACTGGGTCAATGTTGGGGTCGTTGGACTTGACGGCAATCTTGGTTCTTTCGCCGGCTTCCCGGGCGATAGACATGATTTCCACGGTCCCGTCATAGATTTCCGGCACTTCTTGCTCAAACAGGCGCTTGACGACGTCTGGAGCAGTCCGTGACACGCGGATCTGGGCTCCCTTGCCGTCGGCACCGACCTTGGTTACCAATACGCGTACCTTGTCTTGCGGGTTGTAGTGCTCGCCTGGAATCGTGTCGCGCTTGATGTCCATCACGGCTTCAACGTTGCCGATCGTGACGTATACGAAACGGTTGTCGGTTCTTTCAACGGTCCCGGTAACCAGTTCGTCTTCATATTGGGAGTATTCATTGACGATGTGGGCATTTTCCGCTTCGCGCAGACGTTGCATTACGACCTGCTTGGCGGTAGCGGCAGCGGTCCGGCCAAAGTTCTTTGGCGTAACCTCGAACTTGATGGTGTCGCCAACTTCGTAGGCCCGGTTGATGGCAGTCGCGTCTTCAAGCGAAACTTCCACGCGCGGGTCTTGCACTTCGTCAACGACCGTCTTGATGGACATGACCTTGAAGTCGCCCGTCCGGTCATTAAAATCAATCTCCACGTTTTCGGCTTGCCCGTAGTTCTTCTTGTAGGCAGCAGCCAAAGCAGCCTTCATGGCTTCAACGATCACATCTTTCTTGATGCCCTTGGTCTTTTCCAGGACATCAAAAGCTTCAAGCATTTCTTTTGACATAAGTTTTGGATCACTCTTTCTTAAAATTCAATAGCAAAGCGGGCGCTGGCGATCTGCTTGCGCGGGATCGTCACCAATTTGCGGCGCGTCTTGATCTTGATCTCCAATTGGATTTGCTCATCGTCAAGCTCTTGCAGATGGCCTTCAAAGACTTTGTCGCCTTCAAGCTTCTGGTACAGGGTGACGTGAATATATTCTCCCTTGGCCCGGTCCCAGTCGCGGTCATTCTTGATCGGACGCTCCAAGCCTGGTGAAGAAAGCTCCAGGATGTAGGGATCAGGCAGTGGATCGGGAGTCATTGAATCCAACTTCTCTCCTACCAATTCACTCAGGTCCGCAATCGTCTCAATGTCGATCCCGCCAGGCTGCTTGTCGACGTAAATCCGCAGGTAGTATTGGCTCTTTTCCTTGACATATTCCAGATCAACCAGTTCGCAGCCGTTGCCGCTGATGACCGGTTCAATTGCTTCTTGGATTACAGCTAAGTTTTTTGGCAAAGTTTTCCTCCGTAATAAAAAGAGTGAGCATTGCTGCTCACTCGAATTTACCAATATTCGATCTAAAAGTATTATAGCAAAATTTCCCGATCCTGTAAACAAATTTTCCAAAATGCTTACTTAAAACAAGGAAAGCTGGTTTTGGGCCGGCATCCCTTCCAGCACGTTGTTTTCTTCAAAGAAGTCCATGATCTTCTGGGAAACCTTCCCTCTGATCTGCAGGTCTTCCTTTGACAAAAATGGCGCTTCTGAGCGGGCGGCCACGATCTGCTTGGCGGCACTGTCGCCCAGGCCGTCAACCGCGTTGAACGGCACCAAGATCGTGTGCTTGTCAATAATCTTGTAAGTGGTGGCTTCCGACTCATTGATGTCGACCATCTTGAAGTTGATCCCGCGCTCGATCGCCTCGTTGACCAGTTCCATGTAAGTCTGCAGGTCCTTTTCCAGCTTTGTGGCGGCCGTCCCCTTTTCCTTGATCCGGTTGATCAGGGCCATGACTGAGTTCTTCCCATGACTCATGGCTTCCACGTCCACTTTGTCCGCCCGGACTGAGAAGTAGGCTGCGTAGTAGATCTCTGGATAGTAGACCTTGAACCAGGCCACCCGCAGGGCCATCAAAATGTAGGCCGCGGCGTGGGCCTTCGGGAACATGTACTTGATCTTCAGACAGGACGGGATGTACCAGTCTGGAATGTTCTTGTTGGTCTTCAAGACCGCCATGTCCTCATCGGAAATCCCCCGCCCGTGCCGGACGGATTCCATGGTGGAAAAGGCCACTTCCTTCTTGACGCCCCAGTGAATCAAGTCAGTCATGATGTTGTCACGACAGCCGATCACGTTCTTCAATTTGCAGGTGCCGTTGTTGATCAGCTCTTCGGCATTCCCCAGCCAGACGTCAGTCCCGTGGGACAGGCCGGAAATCTGCAGCAGCTCGGCAAAAGTTGATGGGTTGGTCTCTTCCAGCATCCCCCGGACGAAGGGCGTCCCGAATTCCGGCAGGCCCAAGGTCCCAGTCTGTGAGCCAATCTGCTCTGGAGTCACGCCCAGGGCCTTGGGACTGGAGAAGAGGGACATGACGGCTGGGTCGTCGGTTGGAATCGTCAAAGGATCAATCCCGGACAAGTCCTGGAGCATTCTGATCATCGTCGGGTCCTGGTGACCCAGGATGTCGAACTTGAGCAGGTTGTCGTGAATCTGGTGGAAGTCAAAGTGGGTCGTCTTCCATTCCTTTGAGATGTCGTCTGACGGATACTGCAAAGGAGTCAGCTCGTAGATGTCCTTATCGTCTGGCAAGACGACGATCCCGGCCGGGTGCTGGCCAGTCGTGGCCTTGACCCCGGTCACCCCGATGGCCAGACGGTCCGACTCGGCATTGTTGATCTTCATCTCCGGGTGCTCATCCTGGAAGTGCTTGGCATAGCCGATCGCCTTTTTATCAGCCAAGGTGCCTACGGTCCCGGCCTTAAAGGAGTGGTCCGGCCCAAACATGACCCGGATGAAGTTGTGGGCTACGGGCTGGTAGTCGCCGGAGAAGTTCAAGTCGATGTCAGGCACCTTGTCCCCATGGAAGCCAAGGAAGGTTTCGAAAGGAATGTTCTGCCCGTCCTTGACCATCAAGGTGTCGCAGTTTGGACAGTTCTTGTCCGGCAAGTCAAAGCCGGAGGCGTATTCCCCGTGCTCAAAGAACTCGGAGTACTTGCACTTCGGGCAGCGGTAATGCGGCGGCATGGGGTTGATTTCAGTGATTCCCATCATCGTGGCCACCAGACTGGAGCCAACCGAGCCCCGGGACCCAACCAGGTAGCCGTCCTTGACGGACTTGGCAACCAGCATCTGCGAGATCAGGTAGACGACCCCGTAGCCGTTGCCGATTATGGCGTCAAGTTCCCGATCAAGGCGCGCCTGAATGTTTTCTGGCAGCGGATCGCCATAGAGCTCGTGGGCCTTATCATAGGTCAGCTTGCGCACCCGTTCGGCCGTATGCGGAATTTTTGGCGGGAAGCTTTCGTCCTGAACCGGCTGCACCCCTTCATCAATCATGTCGTTGATCTTGTTTGGGTTGGTAATGACGACTTCCTTGGCAATCTCTTCGCCCATGAAGCTGAATTCATCCAGCATTTCCTGGGTCGTGTAGAAGTGCAGGTCGGGGTGCTTCTTGTTGCGGTTTGGATTCCCCCTCTGCGCGGCCAAGAGGACGTCGCGGTAGATGCCATCATGCTTTTCAATATAGTGGGCATCAGACGTGGCCACGACCAGCTTGCCCATTTCCTTGCCCAGTTTATAGATGTTCATCAGGATCTCTTCAAGCTGGTCCTCATCCGCGATCAGGCCATCGTCAAGCAGATTGGAGTAGTTTGACGGGGGCTGAATTTCCAGGAAATCGTAGAATTCCGCCTTGCGCTTGGCCTCATCATAGCCCTTTTGCATCATGGCAATAAAGACTTCACCCTGGCTGCAGGCTGAGCCGTACAACAGGCCGGCATGCAGGCGGATCAACTCCGACTTTGGCGTCCGCAGGCCCTTATAGTTGTACTTGATTCCGGCCAGACTGGTCAGCTCGTACAGATTCCGCAAGCCTGGCAGCTGGTTCTTGGCCAGGATCGTGATATGGGTCGGCCGGGCCCGCTTGTAGCCTTCCCCGTTGGAGAAGTCGTTCATCTTGCCCAAGTCGTCTTCGTGGTACTTTTCCTTTAAGTCATCCAGGAGCTTGAACATCAGGTAGCCGGTGGCTTCCGCGTCCTGGTTGGCCCGGTGGTGGTGCTCCAGGACGACGTTGTACTTGCGGCAGAGCGAGTCCAGGGTGTGGCGGGACTGCTCTGGGTGCAAGAGTCTGGAGACTTCCAGGGTGTCAACGACCGGCTGAGTGATCTGCGGCAAATTGCACCGCTTCAAGGCCGCGTTGACAAAGCCGACGTCAAACTGGACATTGTGCCCGCAAAGCGGCCGGTCGCCGTAGAAGTCCCTAAACTGCTTGATGACTACTGCTTCATCATCGGCTGCTTGTACCATCTCGTCGGTAATGGAGGTCAGGTTGATGGTCTGCTCGGACAATTCGTGGTGGGGGTTGATGAACTTGTCAAAGCGGTCAAGGACCACCCCGTCCTTCATCTTAACCGCTCCAATTTCAATGATGGTGTCATAGACGGAGGACAAGCCAGTCGTTTCCACGTCAAAAATGACGAATTCGCGGTGCTCATAAGTCATTGACGCTGGGTTCAGGACCAGTAAGCCATGGTCGT
This sequence comes from Lactobacillus sp. 23-2, assembly GCF_044902225.1. Lineage (NCBI taxonomy): Bacteria > Bacillati > Bacillota > Bacilli > Lactobacillales > Lactobacillaceae > Lactobacillus > Lactobacillus sp. 23-2. The sequence goes on from NZ_JAOQBX010000001.1 coordinate 98,320, forward strand.
CAACCATATTGGCCTCAAGGCCCATGATGATCTTCAGGTCGTTTTTCTTTCCGGCCACGAAGGCATTAGGCAAGGACTGCAGGTCAGCATGGTCAGTAATGGCGATGGCCTTCTGGCCAAACTTCTTGGCCGTCTTGACCAGATCGGCCACGTCCGCGGTCGCGTCCAGCTGGCTCATGTTGGTGTGCACGTGCAGGTCAATATGCTTTTCTTCCCCCTGGTAAGTTTCCTTGCGCCCTTCGTGCTCAATCAGCTCCATGTTGTAGATGTTGAAGACCAGGTCATGGGCATACTGGTCTTCTTTCAAGGCTCCTTGCATGCGGATCCAGACGCCTGACTTCACGTTCTTCAGGTAGTCGATTTCTTCCTTGGCGGAGTCCGGAACGAATTTCTTAAATGAAATGGAGCTGGTATAGTCCGTCATTTCCCCAGTAAAAATAAAGGAGCCAGACTTCAGCTCAGTCATTTCCGCCTTGAAGACATGCCCTTCAACCACCGCGCTGCGCTGGTCTTCGCTTAAATCCTTCAGCTGGGTAGTCTCCGCGTTTTCGGCAATCGACCCGGGGCCAAAGGCATTGCGCCGGCCTTTTCTTCGGCCGCCGCCAGCATAAGACTGGCGCGGCGGGGCTTTTGGCACGGGCGGGGCAGCCTGGTAGGCCTGCTGCATATTCTCTTCATGCTGCTGGGCCAACTGGGCCAGACTTTCCAGATCATTCTGCGCGCTCACGTCATTGACCGCAGTGATCAGCTTGATGTTGAAAAAGCCGTACTGGCGCAGCTCCAGGGAGAATGAGTCCAAGAGCCGCTGCTCAATCATCTGGTCAAAAATCTGGCTGTTGACGGGAATTACCCAGCGGCCATCTTGCAGGCTGGGCTTTTGCCCAGACAAAAATGACCTGGCCCCAGGCTGGGAGTTCAAGACTTCCGACTGGTCAACCGCGTAATGCCAATAGTCAGGCAGATATTGGCTGGCGCCTGAGGCCGTCTCGACAAAGAGGCGGACGGAGACAAAGTCCTTGAATTCCTGCTTAATGGCTTGGTTTAAGGCATTATAGCTTTCAAACTTCAAGGGAGTAGCAAAAAAAACGTGGATATCCCATCTACGCTCTTTGCTGTAGACATCCACGTTTCTTATCTCCCCTGCCTGTACAACCGAAGCATCTTCATATCCCGAAGCCGGGAACTTAATTTGTTTCAACAACTTCAAAAAGAGTTCGTTTTGTTCAGTCACGAGAATCAATCCTAGTCTAATTCTTGTTCAATAAAGTCGTCCAGGTCAGTCAAGGCAATCTTGACGGCCTTTTCATCAGTTGGGCGCTTAACTTCAACGAAGCCATCAGCAGCATCGCGGCCGACGGTGATTCTGACTGGCGCACCAACCAGGTCGGCATCGTTGAACTTGACGCCGGCGCGTTCGTTGCGGTCGTCGTACAAGACGTCGTACTTGGCGTACTTTTCTTCCAAATCAGCGGCAATCTTGCTTTGGATTTCATCCTTCATCTTCATTTGAATGATGTGGATGCCAAATGGCGCAACTTCCTTTGGCCAGGCAACGCCGTTTTCAGTAGCGTGCTGCTCAACGATCGCTGACAAGAGCCGGGTCACCCCAATTCCGTATGAACCCATGATGACTGGCTGTGCCTTGCCGTTTTGGTCAAGGAACTTGGCGTTCATGTGCTCAGTGTAGTAGGTGCCCAGCTTGAAGATGTGGCCAACTTCGATTGAAGTGGTGAACTTCAATGGCAGGTGATCAACTGGGTCTGGCTCGCCTTCATTGGCAACGCGCAGGTCAGCAAATTCATCAACCTTGAAGTCCCGGTCCAGGTTGGCGTTGACGAATTGGTAGTCGGTTTCACCGGCACCAACGACCACGTTGTAAAGGCCCTTGACCGTTTCATCAGCAACGATCTTGTCCGCGTAGTCAGCCTTGACTGGGCCAACGCCGCCCTTGCCAGAGCCTGTGATCTCTTCCAGCTCGCCGGCTTCAGCCGTGCGCAGGCTGTCGCAGTCCAGCAGGTGGGTCAGCTTGACTTCATTGATTTCCTTGTCGCCGCGGACCAGAACCAAGACCTTGGTCTGCTCATCAGCAATGTAGAGGATGCTCTTGACGATCCGGGTTGCTGGCACCTTCAAGAAGTCTGCCAGCTGGTCGATTGACTCGCAGCCTGGCGTAGCCACCTTTTCCATGTCCTTGAGCGCTTCAGGATCTTGCTTGAAGGTATCGACGCTGACTGCCATTTCCAAGTTGGCAGCGTAAGTGCCGGTCTCGTTGGTCGCGATGGTGTCTTCGCCAACGGCAGCTGGGGCTTGGAATTCAGTAGAGTTCTTGCCGCCCATCGTGCCTGAGTCAGCAATGACTGGCCGTACTTCCACGCCGACGCGCTTGAAAATCTTTTCATAAGCGCTCTTTTCATCGTCGAACTGCTTGTCCAATTGCTCGCGGCTGGCCGCAAAGCTGTAGCCATCCAGCATCACAAACTCGCGCCCGCGCAGCAAGCCGAAGCGGGGACGGTTTTCATCCCGGAACTTGGTCTGAATTTGGTACAGCTGCAGCGGCATTTGCTTGTAGGACTTCAAATTCTTGGCGATGATTTCGGTGAAGGTTTCTTCGTGGGTTGGCCCCAGCAAAGTTTCGCGCCCATGGCGGTCCTTCAAGCGAAACATTTCAGCACCGTACTTTTCCAGACGGCCTGATTCTTCCCACAGGGTAGCTGGCAGCATGTGCGGCATTTGCATTTCCGGCACGTTGATGGCTGCCATTTCTTCTTCAATCACCTTTTCGGTCTTGCGCAGAACCCGGTAAGCCAGCGGCAGGTAGGCATAAACCCCGGCAGTAACCTGACGGATGTAACCGCCCCGAAGCATGATTTGGTGACTCTTAGCTACGGCGTCGGCTGGAGTTTCCTTCAGCGTTGGCATGAAAAAGTTTGATTGACGCATATTTCTGTAAAATTCTCCTAATATACTAGTGTTTATTTGATGAAGTAGCGATAGATATCGTTACCAGTGACGGCGATGATCAGCAAGAGCAGGAAGACGACCCCGATCAAGTCAACCACGGCTTCATGGTCTTCTGAGATCGGCTTGCCTCTGACCAGCTCAATCAAGTTGAGGAGCAGCTTGCCGCCGTCCAGGCCAGGGATCGGAATCAGGTTCACGATTCCCAGGTTGATGGAAATCATGGCCAAAAAGGCCAAAAGGTAGGTAAAGCCCATTGACGATACCTGACTGGTCTCTGAGTAGATCCCAACCGGGCCTGACAGCTTGTTCAAGCTGAAGTGGCGGAACAAGTCCCCTACCGCGCTGAAGATCATGCCCGTTGTTTGGACCGCGCTGGTCCAGCCGCGCTTGAACTTGACCTTTGCCGATTCATCGGTCGCGGCCACGATGCCGACCAGGTAGGACTTGGACTTCTTGTCGTACTTGGGGGTCAGCTTGACGCTGGCTTCCTTGCCGCCACGCTCCAGCTTGATCGTCAAAGTCTTGCCCTTTGAATTGCCGATTGCTTCTGAAACAGCCGCAAAGTCAGCCGTCTTGCGGCCATTGACCGCCTTAATCCGGTCGCCCTTTTGCAAGACGCTTTGGGCCGGTGAGTTTGGCACGACCTTGGCAATCGTCGTCGTGGCCGGACCTGGAGCCGCGAAGCTCCAGACCATGAAGACGACAAAGCCCAAGACGATGTTCATGAAAGGACCCGCAAAGTTGGTCGCGAGCTTGTGCCAGACATTGGCTTCCTGGAACTGGGTATCGCGCGGGGCGATCTGCAGCTCAGTTCCGTCTTGGTCAATCATGGTCGCGTCATGGTCAACCTTGTAGGTCCGCAAGTCGCTCTCATCGCCATTTTCATAGCCGTTGATGGTCAGCTCGTCAACCAGATCAGCCTTGCTTACCCGGACCGGGATGCCTTCAATTGGCAGGTCAGACTCAGACGCATCGATTCTGGTCACGATACCCTGGTCATTGGTCTGCAAGACGACGGCCGTCCCCGGGTCAATCTCGCTTTGGTCATTGGATCCAGCCAGGCGGACATAGCCCCCCAGCGGCAGCCATCTGATCGTATAGGTAGTTTGGCTACGCCGCAACTGGACCAGTTTGGGACCAAAGCCGATCGAGAACTCCCGGACCAGGATGCCCGACTTCTTGGCCACGATAAAGTGCCCGAATTCGTGCACGAAGACCAAGAGGCCAAAAACGATAATAAAAATCAGTATACCCTTCACTGGCAGCTCCTTCCCTGTTATGACAACTTGCAGCCGGTCTTAGATCCCGAAGATCAAGGCCACGATCGGCAGCACGAACAAGGTGCTGTCAAACCGGTCCAGGATCCCGCCGTGTCCTGGCAGGATCTTGCCTGAGTCCTTGACCCCGTAAAAGCGCTTGTAGGCTGATTCGACCAAGTCCCCCATCTGCCCGACGATTGACAGGAAGAAGGAGCCGATGATCAAAGTCGTCTTGTCACCGCCAACCGGTGCCAGGTTGACGTAAATAGCCGCCAAAATCACGGCGCAGATAACAGCCCCGATTGACCCTTCCCAGGTCTTGTTCGGGCTGATGACCGGCCATAATTTGTGCTTGCCGATCTTGCGTCCGATCAAGTAGGCAAAAGTATCTGTTGACCAGATGATCACGAAGGCAAACAAGATCCGCCACAGGCCATGAGCCGCGCTTGAGTTTCTCAAGGCAGCCAGGTAGTGGAAGCCCGTCCCGATGTACAGGCTGGAAAGGACGTAAACGGCCGCGTCATCAAAAGTGGTCTTGTTCTTGGACAAGACGGTCCAAGTCAAAATCAGCATCACGATGGCGTAGAAAACGCCCCACTTGCTCCAGTTCTTCGGCAAAAAGGCAAAGAAGGAGTCTGGCACGGTCCAGGTCAGGGTGGCCAAAACCGCCAAAACGAAATCGACTGAGACCAGGATCTGCTTCTTCATCAAGAAGACCTCGCTCATGCCGATGGCGGCCAGAATTGCGGCCAGCCAGTCAATCCACGCGCCCCCAGCAATGACGACTGGGATAAAAATCAATAAAGCAACGACTGCGGTAATCACTCTAGTTTGCAGTGACGTGCGTTTTTTCTTTTGTTCCATTATTACCTAACTATCTGTTTCATCTAGCTTACCAAAACGCCGGTCCCGGTGCTGGTAAATATTAACCATTTCCGCCAAATCATCCTTGTCAAAGTCTGGCCAGGCCTTTGGGGTAAAGGCCAGCTCTGAGTAGGCAATCTGCCACAAGAGGAAGTTGGAGATGCGCTGCTCGCCGGAAGTTCTGATCAAGAGGTCCGGATCAGAATATGGGGCAAATTTAGCGGTCATCATATGCCGGCCAACCAGGTCCTCATCGATCTCAGCCAAAGAGGTCTGTCCCTCCTTGACCTCAGCCGCGATTTCCTTCACTGCTGACGCGATTTCTTTTCTTGACCCATAATTAAAGGCGAAATTCAAGATCAGGCCAGTGTTGCCGGCGGTCTCATCCATCGCCTTCTGCACGGTTTCCCGGGTCGCGTCAGGCAAAGCGTCCAGATAGCCCATGATGTTGACCTTCACGTTGTGCTCCATCAGCCGGGGCATGAACTTGTTGAAGAACTTGACGGGCAAGTTCATCAAGTAGTTGACCTCGTCCTTTGGCCGGGCCCAGTTTTCGGTTGAAAAAGCATAAAGAGTCAGGACTTTAATTCCCAACTCATCTGCTGCCAAGGCAATATTTTCAACATTCTCCATCCCGGCCTTGTGGCCCATGAACCGTGGCATATGGCGCTTCTTGGCCCAGCGGCCATTGCCGTCCATGATGATGGCTAAATGATTCAGCTCTTTGTTCTTGTCGCTCATTGACCTTAACCTTGCGTAATTTCCTTGCGCTTGTTGTCAGCCATTTGGTCGATCTTCTTGGTTGAGTCGTCAGTCAGCTTCTGCACGTCCTTTTCAAGGCGGCGTTCCTCATCTTCAGTGATGTCCCCGTCCTTTTCCTGCCGCTTCAGGGACTTCATGGCTTCTTGGCGGACGTTGCGGACGGCAATCTTGGCTTCTTCAGCCAGCTTGCCGACTTCCTTGGCAATTTCTTGCCGCCGCTCGCCAGTCAGCTGCGGAATCACCAAGCGGATGACGTTCCCGTCATTAGCTGGCGTAAGGCCCAGGTCTGAAGCCAGCAGCGCGTGCTCGATGTTGTCCAAAGCCCCCTTGTCATAAGGGGTAATCATCAAGACGCGTGGTTCAGGAATGGTGATCCCGGCCAATTGGGTCAATGGGGTTGGCACGCCGTAGTATTCAACCTTGACGCGATCAAGCAAGGCCGCGTTGGCCACGCCGGCACGGACAGTCGCGAGGTTGCTTTGGTAGACCTCGATGGACTTGTTCATGTTGGACTTGGCTTTTTCAATCGTTTCGTTGTTCATTATTTGTCACCTCTGATAATAGTACCGATGTTTTCGCCTTCCACGACCCGCTTGATATTGCCTGGGGTGTTGACGTTGAAGACGATCAATGGAATATGGGTGTCCATTGACAGTGAGCTGGCAGTTCTGTCCATGACTTGCAGGCCCTTGGAAATCATGTCCAATTGGCTCAGTTCGTGGAACTTCTTGGCATCTGGGTGAAGCTTCGGGTCAGCGGTGTAGACGCCGTCAACGCCGTTCTTGGCCATCAAGATCACGTCAGCGTTGATTTCGGCCGCGCGCAGGGCAGCGGTCGTGTCAGTTGAGAAGTAAGGGTTGCCAGTCCCGCCGCCGAAGATTACGACCCGGTTCTTTTCCAAGTGGCTGATCGCAACTCTTCTGATGTAAGGCTCAGCAACTTGCCGCATTGAGATGGAAGTTTGGAGTCTGGTTGACACGCCAACGCTTTCCAAACCGTCTTGCAGGGCCAGGCCGTTCATGATCGTAGCCAGCATGCCCATGTAGTCAGCTTGAGCACGTTCCATGCCCAGCTTGGCTCCAGTTTCCCCGCGCCACATGTTGCCGCCGCCGCAGACGATCCCGACTTGGACGCCCATGTCGTGCACCAGCTTGATTTCCTGGGCCAGCTTCTTGATCACGGTTGGATCAATCCCGGTGCCCTTTTCCCCGGCCAATGCTTCGCCGGAAACTTTCAAAATAATACGGTGATATTTAACTTGACTCATAATGACCTCCTAGATTAGCTCTAAATATTCTACCATAAAACCCACTATATTTCCGTTTAATATTGTACCGCTAAAAAGTTATAAAAAAAAAGGATGGAGCAAATCCATCCTTTTCTTCTGTTAAAAGTAGAAGAAATTAGTTCTTCATTTGGGCAGCAACTTCAGCAGCAAAGTCTTCTTCCTTCTTTTCGATGCCTTCGCCGACTTCGAAACGAACAAAGCTTACTACGGAAGCATTGACTGATTCAAGGTATTCTTCAACAGTCTTGCTGTCGTCCATTACGTAAAGTTGAGCAAGCAAGGTGTTTTCTTGGTCAACCTTGGTGTTGTCTTGCATGAAGCGGGCCATCTTGCCTGGGATGATCTTGTCCCAGATCTTTTCTGGCTTGTGTTCTGCCTTAAGTTCTGCCTTGATGTCTTCTTCAGCTTGTGCCAAGATTTCATCAGTCAGTTGGGCCTTTGAGCCATACTTAAGGTGTGGCAAAGCTGGCTTGTTGACCAGGGCGCGTGATTCGTTGTCTTGGTCAATCTTGTGGTTGAGCTGAGCCAGTTCTTCACGTACGAAGTCTGGGTCAAGTTCCTTGTATGACAGAACCTTTGGGCTCATTGCGGCAATGTGCATTGCAATGTGCTTAGCCAGGGCTTCGTCGCCGCCTTCAAGGACAGTCAGAACGCCAATGTGACCACCGTTGTGTTGGTAGGCGCCAAAGTGCTGTTCATCAGTCTTTTCAAGCACGGCAAAGCGACGGAATGAAATCTTTTCACCGATAGTTGCAGTAGCTTCTACGTATGCTTCCTCCAAGCTTTCGCCGGATGGCATGGTAAGCTTCATTGCTTCTTCGTTGTTGGCTGGCTTGCCCTTAGCAATAACTTCAGCAGTTTGGTCAACCAAAGTCTTGAATTGTTCGTTTTGAGCTACGAAGTCAGTTTCAGCGTTGACTTCAACGATCGCAGCCACGTTGCCTTCAACGTAAACGCCAGTCAAGCCTTCAGCAGCGATCCGGTTGGCCTTCTTGGCAGCCTTTGCTTCACCCTTTTCGTGGATGATTTCGATCGCTCTTTGCATGTCGCCTTCGGCTTCAACCAATGCCTTCTTGGCGTCCATGACGCCGGCACCAGTAGTTTCACGCAATTCCTTAACTTGCTTAGCAGTAATGTTTGCCATTATAAAAAAGTCCTCCAGGTCAAACTAAAATGATTGATTCTTCCAAAGATCAGCTTATTCAGCGTCATCTGCTTCTTCAGCAGCAGCTTCTTCAGCACTTTCAGACATTTCTTGTTCAGCGTCGCCGGCGTCAGCACCTTGCTTGCCTTCGATAACGGCATCAGCCATAGCGCCTGAGATCAAGCGGATTGCGCGGATAGCGTCATCGTTTGAAGGGATGATTACGTCGATTGGAGTTGGGTCAGTGTTGGTGTCAACCATGGCAACAACTGGAATGCCCAGCTTGTTGGCTTCGTGAACGGCAATCTTTTCCTTCTTAGGGTCAACAACGAACATCACGTCTGGGATACGAGGCATGTCTTCGATACCGCCCAGGAACTTTTGCAGCTTTTCCAATTCCTTGGTCAGCAAAGCAACTTCCTTCTTTGGCAGTACGTCGAAGGTGCCGTCTTCTGACATCTTCTTCAATTCCTTAAGACGCTTTACGCGGCTTTGGATAGTGGTCCAGTTAGTCAAAGTACCACCGAGCCAGCGTTGGTTGACGTAGTATTGACCTGCACGGGTAGCTTCTTCAGCAATTGCGTCTTGGGCTTGCTTCTTAGTACCAACGAACAAAAATACGCCGTCGTCTTGAGCAACAGCCTTAACGTAGTTGTAAGCGTCGTCAAGCATCTTGATGGTCTTTTGCAAGTCGATGATGTAGATCCCGTTTCTTTGAGTGAAGATGTATGGCTTCATCTTTGGGTCCCATCTTCTGGTTTGGTGGCCGAAGTGGACACCGGCTTCAAGCAATTGCTTCATAGATACAACTGACATGTATAATTCCTCCTAGGTTTTTCCTCTCAAGCGTTCATTTCGCCGGCCCACCTTTTGTCTTTAGGCACCTGGCCAGCGATCGCTCTTGATGTGTGTTGATTTATTCGCGTGCATCGCACGCTCTACAAGCATACTAGATTTCAAAGCAAAAAGCAAGCAGAATTTTCCTCTTTGTCAAGGAAAACTACTTGTCAAGTCCCGCCCCATGCTCAGCCAGAAACTTTTCCTTCCAGGCCCGGTCATGGTGCTTGAACCAATACTCCCGCTTCAAGGCCAGGCGCTTGTCGGCGAACTCTTCATGATAGATCAGCTTGACTGGCCGCCGGGACTTGGTGTACTTGGCTCCCTTTCCGGCATTGTGGGCACTCAGGCGGTGAGCCAGATCATTGGTGTAGCCGCCATACAGGCTGCCGTCAGCGCAAAGGAGCACGTAGAAATAGTGCTTCTCCGCCTTTGCCTCAACCTTAGCCTCCAAGATCTCCTTGATTGTCGGCGTATTTGTCCCGTCCGCTTCATGAACCTCGATGGCGTCTTTCAGGACCAGCCCGTCAGCTGCCCCATGGCGGACGGCTTCCACCACGATCAGATTGGCATCTTCGCCCCGGTGGGAGACGAAAGGCTGGACGGTCTTGACGGCGAGGTCGTGCTTGATTCCCCAGGCAATAATCTCGCCCAGGCGCTCTGGCCGGTGGACCATGAACATCTTGCCCTTCATCTTCAAAAGCGAGCTCGACACGGCAATGATCTGCTCCAAGTTGACCAGGAGCTCGTGGCGGGCAATGGCCTTGGCCTGGTCAGGGTTGAGCTTGTGCCCCTTTGGGGCCTTAAAGTAAGGCGGATTGACCACGACCAGATCATAGCTGTCTTTTTGCAAAAAATCCCCCGCGTCAACGACGTTGCCCTGATGCACCGCAATCCGGTTTTCCATGTGATTCAGCTCAACCGACCGTCTGGCTTTAGACACAATGTCGGCCTGGATTTCGACGTCGTCATAGTGGGCCCGGTTGAAGCTGGCCATGTAAAGGCTGGCGGCCGCGTTGCCGCTGCATAGGTCCGCGACCTTGGAGCGGTCGCGGATGGCTTCCTTGGCAAAGTAAGCCAAAAGCAGGGTATCCAATGAGAAGGCAAAGGACTTCTCATCTTGAATGATTTTAATGGCGTCGCCCAGCATGTAGTCGACGCGCTCGTTCTTTTTGAGTTCAACCATTATCAACTTTTCCTTTTTACAAATTCGCTATGGTATAATATTGTACTATATCGGAGGTCATTTTTTATGCTTTATCGTATTTTTCGGCCAATCGTCCGCTTTATCGTGTGGGTCTTAAACGGTCACCTGCACGTACACAACAAGAACCGGCTGCCAGAAGGAACCTATATCTTGGTTGCCCCCCACCGGACATGGTGGGAGCCAATCCTGTTCGCCCTGGCCGCCAGTCCCGCGGAATTCATGTTCATGGCCAAGCAGGAACTGTTTCAGAATCCGGTCTTGCGCTGGATTTTGACCAACGCCCATGCCTTTCCCGTCAACCGGGCCCATCCTGGTCCTTCCGTTATCAAAATTCCCGTCAAGGGCTTGAAGTCAGGAAACCTTTCCCTGATCATGTTTCCTTCCGGCACCCGCCACTCTGCTGAACTAAAGAGCGGCGCCTGGTTTATCGCCAAGATGTCCGGACGGCCGCTGGTGCCCGTGGTCTACCAAGGTCCCTTGACCTTCAAGGGCGTCTTGGCTAGAAAGGGCCTGGAGATCAACTTTGGGGACCCAATCACGCTGGAAAGACGGATCAAGCTGAACGAAGAAACTGAAGGCAAGCTGAACGCCCAGCTGGAGGATGCCTGGAAGAAGATCGACAACGAGCTCAATCCTGATTTCGAGTACATCCCCAAATAAGTTATGCCAATCACAAAAATACCTGCCACGTGCTTGTGGCAGGTATTTTTGCTTTGCTTTAAGCTTTTATGCTTGGTGGTCCAGCAGGTATTCCATAATTTGCACCGCGTTGGAGGCAGCGCCCTTGCGGATCTGGTCCCCGGTGCACCAGACGACCAGACCGTTTGGATTGGTCAAGTCGCGGCGGATGCGGCCAACGTAGACGTCATCCTTGTCAGAGTTGTCCAAAGGCGTTGGGGTCTTGTCAGTGACCAACACATCCCCCTTAAAGGCAGCGATGGCCTTTTCCGCATCAGCGATCGCGACTGGTTCTTCGGTTACGACGGTCGCGCTGATTGAGTGTGACCGGTAGACCGGCACGCGCACGCAGGTGCAGGTGACCTTCAAGTCAGGTAAATGCAGGATCTTGCGTCCTTCGTTCTGCATCTTCATTTCTTCAGTCGTGTAGCCATTTTCCAAAGGCGAGCCGATGTTGGCGATGACGTTGAAGGCGATTTGGCCTGGGAAGACCTTTGGCTCATAAGTCTCGCCCTTTTCCAAGGCATCGACCTCACCCTTCAGTTCTTCAATCCCGCCCATGCCGGCGCCGGAAACGGCCTGGTAGGTGCAGGCGTTGATCGTCTTGATCTTGGACAGGTTGTTGATTGGCGCCAAAGCCATCAAGGTGATGGCCGTTGAGCAGTTAGGGTTGGCAATTACGCCGTGGTTTTCCAAGGCATCAGCCCCGTTGATTTCAGGCACGACCAATGGCACCCCGTCTTCCTGGCGGAAGGCTGAGCTGTTGTCGATGTAGACGGCACCGCTCTTCTCCACCATTGGGCGGAACTTCTTGGACAGAGCGTTGGAGACGGCCCCTAAGACAAAGTCCAGTCCGTTGAGCCGGTCTTGGGTAGCCTCTTCCACAGTCAGCTCATAGCCGCTGCAGAACAGCTTCTTGCCGACAGACCGCTTGGACGCGAAGACGCGGATTTCGTCTGCTGGGATCTGTCTTTCTTCAATGCACTGCAACATCTGCCGGCCAACGGCGCCAGTTGCCCCTAAAATACCAATTTTCATTCTGATAAGCCTTGCCTTTCTTCATTAATAAATTTATTATAGATCGCCTGAATGGCTTTGGAAAAATCGCGGTTGTCAACCCCGATGACGATGCTCAATTCATCGCATGACTGGGTAATCGTGCGGATATTGATCTGCTTGGCCCCCAGCTCGGAAAGAATTCGCCCGGACATCCCCGGCATGTTCTTCATGGCCCGGCCGACCACGGCCACCATGGCCAGGTGCTGGTCAACCCGCACGTCATCAAAGTGCAGCTCCGCTTTGAGCTCGCCCAGGATTTCATACAGCTTGCGCTCGATCGCCTTGGTGCGCACGACCACGGAAAAAGTATCCACGGTCGTCGGCACGCTTTCCAGAGAGATCTGGTACTTCTCAAAGATCGAGAAGACCCGGCGCAAGAAGCCCGGCTCAGCGGACGCGTGGGACTTGACCAGGGTGATCACGGTAAAGTCCTTGCGGCCAGTGATCCCGGTGATGACCGGCGGCGCGTCGCGCTCATCGTCTTCAGTGAAGTCGTTGCGGATCAAGGTGCCGGGGTTCTCCGGGAAGTTGGTGTTGCGGACGTTAATTGGGATATTTTTCTCCCTGACCGGAAAGACCGCGTCGTCATGGAGGACGTTGGCCCCCATATAGCTCATCTGCCGCAATTCGCTGTAAGTGACCCGGGGGATCTGGAGCGGATTCTTGACGATCCGGGGATCAGCCACGTAAAAGCCGGAGACGTCAGTCCAATTTTCGTAGACGTCCACGTCAAAAATATTGGCCAAGACCGACCCCGTGATGTCAGACCCGCCCCGGCTCATGACCTTGATCACGCCATTGGGCAGGCAGCCGTAAAAGCCAGGAATCACGACCCGGCGGCTGATATCCACCTTGGCCCTGACCAGCTCCGCGGTCTTCTTCATGTTGATGCTGCCATCAAAATTAAAGGCGATCACGTCCGCCGCGTCGACAAAGTCCGCGTCCAGGTATTCCGCCAGGCACAAGCCCGTCAGGTATTCACCCCGTGAGACCAGATAGTCCAGATTCAAGTCGCTGGTGATGTTGGCCCGGATCTTTTGGAACTCCTTGCCCAGGTCCAGCTTGAGCCCCAGGGAATTCTTGATTTCCATGTACTTGGTCACGATCATTTGAAAGATTTCGTGGTAGGAAACCCCATAGTTCAGGTGAGCGGCGCAGAGATACAGCAGGTCAGTGACCTTGTGGTCCTCGTTGGACGACTTCCCGCAGGCACTGGTGACGATGAAGCGGCGGGAAGGATCCGCGTCAATGATCTTTTTTACTTTTGCAAATTGCTCGCTGTTGGCTACGGATGAGCCGCCGAACTTCACAACTTTCATTATAGTTCCACCTCAGCCAAAAATAACCCGTCATCGCCAGCCTGCTTGGCCAAATCATTGATTCTGGACAAAGGCAGCGACTTGGTCACGTAAGCATCCTTGCCGACCTGCTCCTTGATCACGCCGGCTTGGTCAAAGAATTCACCCTGCTTGGTCCGCAGGTAATATGATGCCGCTTCAGGATCCTTCAGCTCAGCCGGCTTGGCCTGGGACATGTCCAGGCGCCGGCCTTCATTGACGTCAAAGATGTCCTGGACCAGAGCGTGGGCCGTTGGCAACGAGCCTGCCCCCTGGCCGACAAAAGTAGCCGTGCCCAGGTTGGCTGAATCAAGCTCCAGAGCATTGAAATTGGCCGAAACATTGGACAGCAGGTGGTCATTTCTGAACATCAGCGGCAGGACATAGGCGGAAAGTCCGCCCTTGTTTTCCCGTGCCTGCCCTACAAGCTTGATGGACAGCTTGTGGTCCTTGGCCCAGATAAAGTCTTGCTTGCTGATCCGCCTCACCCCCCAGGTAATGATGTCTTCCGGCTTGACATAGCACCTGAAGGCCGCCAAACAGGAAAGGGCAACCTTGTAGCGGACGTCAAAGCCGTCAATGTCATCAGATGGATCCGCTTCAGCATAGCCCAATTCCTGGGCCTTTTGCAGGCATTCAGAAAAATCGCTGCCTTCCTGGTCCATGGCGGAAAGAATGTAGTTGGTCGTGCCGTTGAAGATTCCCCTAAAAGACTTGACCTCTTCCAAGCGTCTAATGCGCTCAATGTTGGCAATCCAAGGAATTCCGCCGCCGACGCTGGATTCATAAGCCAGGGCCACGCCCTTTTCCTGGGCCAGAGGGAACAGCTCGCTGGCGAAACTGGCAATCATCTTCTTGTTGGAAGTAATGCAGCTCTTGCCGCGCTCCAAGGCTTCTTTGACGTATGTATGAGCTGGCTCCAGCCCCCCTATGCATTCACAGACCACGTCAATTTCCGGGTCATCTAGAATTTCGTTGATGTCAACGACGCAGCGGGGATCCTGGCGCATCTTTGCCGGCGTATGCACCAAAATCTTCTTAATGGAAATATCGCTCATCTCGTCATTTTCAGCCCCGTCAACGATCTTGGCCACGCCAGAGCCGACAACGCCGAAGCCCAACAATGCTACCTTCATTTGTATTCCCTCTGCTTTCTTTGAACTCTTTGCTTTTTGTGAAAAAATTAAGCGCTTCTGTTTCTCTGCGAAATACAGTTGTTTTTCAATTAACAACATAGTATCATTCTAGACATGGACTGACAAGATCTTCCCACAAGCATATTAAACAGAAATTAAAAATAACTTTCAAGGAGGAAATACATGGCTTCAGAATACTTTTACGTTAATAAACAAATTCTGCCCGACTATCTGGACAAGGTCATCCTGGCTCGGGAGCTCCTGGAAAACCATGAAGCCGCGACCGTCACGGAAGCCGCCGAGAAGGTTGGCATCTCCAGAAACACCTACTACAAGTATAAGGATTACGTCTTCCGGGCCAGCGATTCAGGCATTTCCCGCCATGCCGTCTTGTCCATCATTCTGGCCGACGCGCCTGGCGCCTTGTCCGCGGTCTTGTCCTGCCTGAGCCAGCTGAAGACCTCCATCTTGACGATCTCGCAGGCCATCCCCATTGCCGGCAAGGCCAACCTGCTGCTGTCCCTGGACATCAGCCAGCTGGCCGTTGAGATCGACGAGCTGGTGACTTCTTTGGAAGAGCTGCCCTTAGTCAAGCACGTGCACCTTGATGCCTTGGAATAAGCCAGCTGTTCAGAAAACTTATCAATCTCAACAAAAATGTGTCTGGGAAAAAACTCAGCGTCATCGAATCGAATGTTATAAAAACGCAGCAGTTGGGGACTTCAGAGCTTCACTCTGCTGTGATTTAAGATACATAAAAAGGCTTCCAGAAGTTTCCACTTCTAGAAGCCTTTTTTCAGACTCATTTGCTTGCAATTAGCTTTTGAGATCCTTACTGATATTTTGAGCTTATTCAGCGCTCTGCTGCAAGGTGTAAAGGTCATAGTAGTAGCCCTTTTGCGCCAGCAGCTCTTCATGGGTTCCGTGCTCGACGATCCGCCCCTTGTCCAAGACGATGATCTGGTCAGCATCCGCGATCGTGGACAAGCGGTGAGCTATCGCCAGGGTCGTGCGCCCGCGGCGCAGCTTCTGCAGGCCTTCTTGAATCAGGCTTTCGGTTTCCGTGTCGACGTTGGCGGTGGCTTCATCCAGAATCAGGATCTTGGGATCGGTCACCAAGGTCCGGGCAAAGGAGATCAGCTGCCGCTGGCCGCTGGAGAATTCAGAGCCGCCTTCAATCACTTGGGCATGGTACTTGCCCGGCAGCTCCTCAATGAAGCGGTCAGCTTGCACCGTCTTGGCAGCTGCCTGAATCTGCTCATCCGTAATTTGCTCATTGTAGAGTCGAATGTTTGACGCGATGTCGCCATAGAACATGAACGGCTCCTGCAAGACCAGCCCCAGCTTCTCGCGCAGCTCTTCCTTGCTGAAGTCACGGATATCGTGACCGTCAATCAGGATCTGCCCATCGTGGAACTCGTAAAAGCGCATCATCACGTTGATGATGGAGCTCTTGCCCGAACCCGTGTGGCCAACGATCCCTAAAGTCTGTCCTGGCTCAAGGGTAAAGGAGACGTCATGCAGGACGTCATTTTTGCCATCGTAGCTGAAGGACACGTGCTTGAATTCGATCTTCCCCTGCTCAATCTTGGCATCAGCCTTGCCGGCTTGCACAGGCTCATACTCATCTTCATCCATGATCTTGAAGATCCGCTTCCCGGCCACGATTCCGTCTGTAAAGAAGGTCAGACTGTTCATCATGTCATTCAGCGGGTTGAAGAAGTTCTGAACGTAGTTGGCAAAAGCATAGATCAAACCCGCCGGCACGAAGACCCGGTGCAAGGGGTAGCCAAACCAGACCAGGCTGGCCGCCAAGGCCAGGGAGTAAAGCAGACTGGTAAAAGGCGAAAGCAGCAGCGAGTTGGTCTTGATCAGCTTGAAGCGGGTCCGCATCTGCTCTTGGTTGGTCTGCTCAAAGTCAGCAGCGATCCGCTTTTCCTGGCGGAACTGCTGGATGACCGACATCCCCGAAATTGCCTCTTCCAGCTTGGTGTTGATCAGGGAGTTTCTGGCCCGGAACTCGTGGTAGGTCTTGGAATTCAGGCGGTTGTACAGCCAGATGACCAAAACGATCACTGGGACGAAGCAAAGAACGATCAAGGCCGCGGTCTTATCGGCTGAGAACATGGCAATCAAGGCCGTGACCATGGAAATGATTCCCAGCATGAAGGCACTGAAGACCTGCATAAAGTTGCTCAAGGTCATCGTGTCGTTGGTCACCCTGGACAAAATGGAGCCAGCAGGCGTTTGGTCAAAATAGCGCATCCCCAATTTGTGAATGTGGGCATAAAGCTCTCTTCTGACCCGTTCCAGGGACCGCTCACCGGCCAAGGCATACAGGTATTCATACGTAAACTGGAAGACCGCTTTAATGACGATCCCCAGGCCATAAATCAGGGCCACGCCCCAAATCACCTGCATGCTGGCGCTCTGGCGGCGCAAAAAGTGGTCCATGTAGTATTGAAGCCAAGCCGGCAGCAGCATGTTGATCACGGACACGGCAACCATCCCGCAGACAGCCAGCAGCAGCTCGCCTTTGTAGTTCCAGATGAACCGCCATAGCCGCTTTAAGATCTGCCACTGCTCCTTGACGCTGATCGTCTGGTTCCAGACTGATTGGGATTGGTCTTCATTATTCATCGCTTTCACCTACCTTCGCGGCCAGTTCCTGGCGCCGCCACATGCGGGCATACCAGCCATTCAATTTAAGCAGCTCCTCGTGGGTTCCGCGTTCAGCAATCTTGCCCTGGGCCATGACCAGAATTTCATCGGCATCCATGACGCTGGACAGGCGGTGGGCGGCAATGACGGTCGTCTTGTCAGCCCGCTCGGCCCGCAGGTTGGCCAGAACTGCCTTTTCCGTCTTGGCATCCACGGCCGACAAGGCATCGTCCAGGATCAGGATCTCGCTGTCGCGCAGCAGCGCCCGGGCAATCGACATCCGCTGCTTTTGCCCCCCAGACAGGGAAATCCCGTTTTCCCCAACCATGGTGTCATAGCCCTTTTCAAACAAAAGGATGTCATCATGCAGGGCACTCTTTTTCGCCGCTTCCTCCACTTCCTCCAGACTGGCCTCCGGCTTGGCAAAAGCAATATTGTCGCGGACGCTGGTCGAGAACAAGAAGTTGTTCTGCGGCACGTAGGAGATCTCGTTCAAATAGACGTCCAGGGGAATCTGGCGGATGTCCCGTCCGCCAAAAACGATCCGGCCACGGTAATTGTCAAATTCCCGCATCAAGAGCTGGATAATGGTCGTCTTCCCGGAACCGACCCGGCCCACCAGGCCAAGAGTCTGGCCCGGCTTTAAGTCAAAGTCGATGTCGCTTAAGACGTCCTGGTCCGGCTCATCGGGATAGGCAAAGGCAGCCACGTGGCAGCGCAGGTCGCCGTGGATTTTCGGCATGCTCTTCGTGTCCAGCCCTTCCCCAGCATCGGCAATCAGGGATTTTTCATGAAGCAGCCCCATGATCCGGTCATAAGAAGCACTCCCGCGCTCCAAAATGTTGAACAAGTAACCGATCGCGAACATTGGCCAGACCATGGTCCCGATATAGGCCACGAAAGAAATCAGCTGGCCCAGCGAAATCGTCTTGTTGGTAACCATGGTCCCGCCATAGACGATCGTAATCATGTAGGTGATCCCAATGATTATCGTAATCAAGGGGTCATACAAAGAGTCGATCCGGAAGACCTTGCGGTTGACCTCAACCGTCTCATAGGTCATCTGGTTGAAGGCCGCCGCGTCCTGCTGGCTTTGGCCAAAAGTCTTCAAGACCTTGATCCCGGACAAGGACTCCTGGGTCTTGTTATTCAGGCGAGAAAAAGCAGCCTGCGAGTCCAGGTAGGCATCGTGCAGGCGCGTTCCCAGGTATCTGGCCAAGACAGCCAAAAATGGCAGGGGAATCATGGTGACCAGCGTCAAGCGCCAGTCAACAAAGCACATCATGGCAATCAAAGTTGCCCCGCCAGTAAAGATAGCGTCGACTAGGGTCAAGACCCCGTCGCCGGCCACGAACTGGACCGCCTGCACGTCATTGGTGGCTCTGGCCATCAAGTCCCCGGTCCGGTAGCGCTGAAAGAAAGTCCGGTCCATCTGCAGGAAGTGCCAGAAGAGCCGCCCCCGCATTTCTTTCTCCAGTTCTGCCGCTCCGCCATAGATTTCCTTGCGCCAGTAAAAGCGGAACAAATACAAGGCCAGGGCCGCGGCCAAAATAGCCCCGATGTAGCAGGCAAACTGCCCCCAGCTGATCTTGCCCTGATCCAGCTGGTCAGCCATCATCCCCAGGATTCTGGGTGGAACCAGGTTGGCCGCTGAGGTCAGGATTAAGGCCGTGATCCCCAGCAGGTAGCGCTTCTTGTGGGCCTTGAAGAACCAGCCCAGCTTAGCAAAAGTTTCCATCTTTCACCTCCAAATATTTAAATACTCCAAAAATAATTGACATATAAAAAGGCAGCAGGAGAAAATCCCTGCTGCCCCAGTCCGGCAAAAAATGTCTCTGCCTAGTTCTTTGCTGATTGATGCTTGATCATGTTCATCACTTGGTTGACCTTCTTGGCAGAAGGCTTTTGCCCCATTTGTGACATCATTGCTTCAACCATTTCGCGGGTAATTGGGGGATTCTTTTTAAAGTAATTCTTCATGTAAGCCCGCGCGCCGTAGAAACCAGCCACAGCACCCAGCAGAGCTGCCAAGATAATTAAAAAGATCGCCAAACCTAAATTCATAACTGCTTAACCTCCATTGGCCTTAATTCAGCTTGCCGCCGGAAAAGCGTTCCGGCCCAGCCGCTTGTAGATAATACAAATATTATCTTACAAAACTTCCGGCAATTTTTAAAGAATAAATTGAAAGCTCTTTAGCGAATGCCCTTTTCCTTCTGGATCTGCTTGGCCTTGTCTGGAGTAATGTCATTGCCTTCCTTGTCAACCACGACCAGGTTGTCCAACTGCTGGCGAAAGCCTGCTCTGAAGTTGGCGATGAACTTCTGGTGCAGCTCTTTTCTTTCCTGCTCCTCTTCCTTGCTCAGGCCTTCAGCCTGCTTCTTGTGGTACAAGTGGTTGATTCTCTTTCTAAGCTTTTCTTCTTCCTTTGGGGTCATCAAACTGCCACCTTTCCATTCTTGATTTCGAGTAATAGTCTACTCTTTTTAAGATCATAAAAAAAGTTTAACGCTTAGAACGTTTGTTTGTAAATTTCGGTTATGTCTGCTAAAATCAATATAGAACAGTAATTAAGAATTTTACGGGATTAAGACTATGAACCACGAAAACAAACAATTAGAAATTTTGCAATACATCTACGATACGGTTGAAAGTCGCGGATTCCCGCCAACGGTTCGCGAAATCTGTGCCGCGGTTGGACTTTCTTCCACTTCAACGGTCCATGGCCACTTAGTGCGCCTTGAGCGCAAGGGACTCCTGCAGAAGGACGCGACCAAGCCGCGGGCCATGGAAATTACCCCGGAAGGGCTCAAGGTCCTGGGCATCAAGCCGAAAGACATTCCTGTCGTCGGGGTGGTAACCGCCGGTCAGCCGATTCTGGCCGTTGAAACGATTGAAGACTACTTCCCGACCCCGCCAGACCTCAAGAACGAGGCCGACGAGCTCTTCATGCTGAAGGTCCACGGAACTTCCATGATCAACGCTGGCATCTTGAACGGGGACTACGTGATCGTCCGCAAGCAGACCAATGCCAGCAACGGCGAGATCGTAGTGGCCATGACCGATGACGATGAAGCCACGGTCAAGCGCTTTTATAAGGAAGACGGGCACTTCCGCCTGCAGCCGGAAAATGACGCGATGGCTCCCATCATCCTGGATCAAGTCCAGATCCTGGGCAAGGTCGTTGGCCTCTACCGCAATGACATCAACTAGTTGCTAAATATTAAGCAGGCAAAAAGGCAAGTTCCAAATGGAGCTTGCCTTTTTGCCTGCTTTTTTGACAATTTACTGGATCTTGACCTTGGTTGACTCAGCCTGCTTGACGTTGAAGCCGGAGACCTTGCCAAACCATTTTCTGACCAGACGGTCGTAAGTCCCGTTCTGGCGCACGGTCTTCAAGGCCTTGTTGATGGCCTGGCGCATCTGGTCCTGGCCCTTCTCTACCCCGATCCCGTACGGTTCTTGGGCCAAGGCATCCCCGGTCAGGGTAAACTTGTCGTCATCGGCAATCAGCCCGGCCAAAATGCCGTTGTCATCGATCATCGCGTCACCTTGGCCAGCCTTTAAAGCGTTAAAGGCTGAGCCATAGTCATCGAACTGCTTGACTTTGGCCTTAGGGGCCAGCTTAGCAACCTGATTGGAAACGTCGGTCCCCTTGATGGCAATGACGACCACTCCTTTATGGTTCAAGTCAGCGATATTTCTGATCTTGCTGGTCTTTTTGACGATCATAGATTCTGACGCGTCAAAGTAGACGTCAGAGAAGTCAATGACCTTCATTCTTTCCTTGGTAATAGTCATCGTTGAGATAACCGCGTCCAAGGAGCCGTTGTGCAGCAGCGTGATCCGGGTCTTTTCCGTAATCGGGCGGAAGACTGCTTTCCCCTTTGATCCAAGGATCTGCTTGGTCAGGGCCTTGGCCAGGTCGATTTCAAAGCCCTCGATCTTGCCGGTCTTCACATTGGTCAAACCAAAGAGGCGGGTGTCAGGACGCACGCCCCAAACGATCCGGTTGGTCCGCTTGGCTCTTTCATAAGTGGTCTCCGCTTTCTTGGAGCAAGCCGAGGTCAAGCCGGTCAAGGAGCAGACCAGGGACAAAAGCAAGAGAACACGAACAATTTTCTTTAGTTGGCTGGGCAGCTTTTTCATGATTTTCATCTTTCCTTCATTTCAAAATCTAAGTCATATTATACCCGATTATGAGGAAAGTTCCTTTTATTTATAAAAGTTGGTATTTTTTCTTAAAAAATAAAGTTTTTGTCCCGGCAAATTTGCCAATATTATCACTCTTGGCAATCAAAACCCTTACTTGAATGATTTTTCACTTTAAAAAGTTAATTTCGAACATTCGGCTTTAGCCGTAATCGACGTTTCTCATCCGCGTCCACAGCTTTGAAAGCGGTTGGCCTCCGATCTTATATGACAGCAGCTCATCGAGGCTGCGGAACTTGGCAATGAAAGCTGGATCAGCCTGCTTGGAATAATTGGTATAGGTCAGCTGCCGGTAGCTCTGCTGGTCGCTGTTCTCTGCCAGCAAATACTGACGGCCATCCAGGGTGAACTGAATCTCGCAGCCGTCCTTGATGGTCTGGACGAACTCCTCCAGACTGTCAAACCTGATGTACCAGCAGCTGACGTCCGTCAGCTCGCTCCATTGTTCTTTCAAAGTCCGGCCGTTGATCTTGCAAGTCAAAAAATCCTCAATGGTCGCAAATGAAGCGGTGACCGCCGGGTCATTGCAGTTGATCAAGGTCTTGGTGGCGTCAGAGTCAGGATCCTCGTCATCCACCAGCAGCCAGGGATCTCCGCCCAGGGTAAAGTGCAGCTCGTCGCTTTTTCCGGCCTGCTGGGCCAATTCGTCAAAACTGTTTATGGGACACTGGGTAACAGACATCTTTGTCCTTTCTTCACGAAACAAATAATCAAGCTCTGCATTTTTCTTTTTCCTTCTGCTCAGCTAATTCGTGCTTTTCTTAACTTTATTCTACCGCATTTTTTCCACGCAGCGGCGCATTTCCGCCAGATCCAGGATGCTTTCGGCAAACTCCTTCCGGACCAGCTCATCCGGCAGGTATTCATCATATTTGTCAAAGACCGGCACTTCCTTGGGATAGACCAAATCCAGCGGGTCAAAGTCCTTGCTGGCCTCTTCTTTGACGATCGCGAAGAAGTCCTCGGGGCTGACGTTCATCGAAAACTGCATGTAGTAGGGACGCACGGAGTCGAAGTTCTTCAAGCCCAGGCGCTTGGCGCACTTTAATTTCAAGAGCCGTTCCAGAGCCAGGAAGGCATAAGTCCCGGTCCAGGGGAACAGGCACCAGATTTTGCCGCCCAGGTTGACCAGCTGCTTGGCCGGCATCCCCGCCATGCTGGCCATCGACCGCGTCTCGTTCAAGCGGGCCACGGCATTGGCCATCAAATATGGGTAGTTGCGGTCTTCTGCCAAAATCTGCCGCATCCGCTCCAATATGCGGGGATGAATGTCCCCTGGCACGTCGCCAAAGTAAGCGGGGATCCGCCCCTTGACCCGGTGGACGTAGACCTGGTGGCGCTGGCGGTCGATTTCCTCAACCACCCACACGTGGCCCGCGATGGCCACCTTGTCGCCAATTGGGGGCGGCTTGACGATCGTGCCCAGCTCTTCTGAAGCTGAGTGGACGCTGTATTCTTCATTTTCCTGGAAAACGGCGTAGAACTTGAAATTGTTGGTCACCCGCTCCCCACTCAGGCCCACGATCAAGCCCTTGTTTTCGGTCCACTGGATCTGGTCGGTCCTGAGCAAATGGCGCAGGAGAACTTTGTAGTCAGCTTGGGAGACTCGGTGAAAATATGACAAAGACAGGACCCGGGAAGCTAGTTCTGCTGGCGTCATCTCTCCCATCGACGCCAAGGTGCTCATGGTCTGGTGGTACAAAAGGCTGTATGGCAGGCGGTTTTCCCGTGGCGGCTCCACCCAGCGCTCTTCAAGATACAGCTGGACCAGGGCAATCCCCTGCAACAAGGGCCATGGGAACAAGACCGGCAGCATGGCCCGGCTTTCCGGGTGGTCTTCGCGCATGACGAACCACATTTCCGGCGGGTTGCCCCGCCGGCCGGTCCGCCCCATTCTCTGCAAAAAGCCTGAAACCGTAAAGGGAGCGTCAATCTGAAAGGCCCGCTCCAGCTGGCCGATGTCAATTCCCAATTCCAAAGTCGCCGTCGCGCAGGTGGTCAATTTGACATTGTCGTCCTTCATCGCTTCTTCCGCGCTCTGGCGAAAGGCAGCCGACAGGTTGCCGTGGTGGATCATGAAGCGGTCCGGCTCATGCTTGGCCTCGCAGTACTGGCGCAGCACCTGGCAGACAGCCTCGCATTCCTCCCGGCTGTTGGTAAAGACAAGGCACTTCTTCCCCCGGGTATGGTCAAAGATATAGGCCATGCTGGGATCGGCCATTTCCGGTGCCTGGTCGCTGGCCTTGGCCAAAGGCGGCTGCCCCGCCGCGCTTCCGGCCCCAGCCTGGGGATCGGTCTTGTAAAAATGCTCCATCGACAAGCGCCAGACCTG
This sequence comes from Lactobacillus sp. 23-2, assembly GCF_044902225.1. Lineage (NCBI taxonomy): Bacteria > Bacillati > Bacillota > Bacilli > Lactobacillales > Lactobacillaceae > Lactobacillus > Lactobacillus sp. 23-2. Next base: position 122,057 of record NZ_JAOQBX010000001.1, read on the forward strand.
GTGATCGTCTTTAATCTTGGGAATCGAGGTCTTACGCCTTGAGCCAGCAGCCAGGAACTTGCCGGCCGCTCTTGGATCCCCAATCGTCGCTGACAAGCCTACCCGCCGGGGGTCGCAAGCGGCTAAGCGACCCAGACGCTCAATCAGGCAGAAGGTCTGCCCGCCCCGGTCGCTGCGCAAAAAGGAGTGCAGCTCATCGATCACGATGTAGCGCAAGTCGCCAAACAAACGAGGAATATCCGCATGCTTGTTGATCATCAATGACTCCAGCGATTCCGGCGTAATCTGCAAGACCCCGGACGGGTGCTTGAAGAGCTTGCGCTTTTGACTCTGGGACACGTCGCCGTGGTAGCGCCAAACCGGAATGTCCCCGCCAGCGCACAGGTCGCTGAGGCGCAAGTACTGGTCGTTGATCAGGGCCTTTAAGGGGGCAATGTACAAGCAGCCCACTGAGTCTGGCGGATCCTGGGCCAATTCCGTCAGAATCGGGAAAAAAGCAGCCTCTGTCTTCCCTGAGGCAGTGGCTGCTGACAATAGCAGGTTGTTGTCGGTGTTGAAGATCACATCGGCGCCTGCCAGCTGGATGGCCCGCAATTTCTGCCAGCCATGCTCATAAATATAGTCTTGGATAAAGGGGGCATAATGCCCGAATGCATCAAACATGATTTATCCCTTAAATCGTAAATTCCGCGTATTCATCCGTCTTGTCGTCTGAAACGGCATCAGACTTGGCATAGGCAAAATCATCGCTCTCCAGGAGTTCCTTGACGGAAGTGCCGGGGTTCTGCCAAACGATGTCGAGCAGCTCGATAAAGTCGCGGATGACCTCCCGCGGGGTAATATTGGTGTCGGACCCAATCCGGGCAAACTCCGTCTTGATAAAGGCCTCCAGATCCGCTTCCGTAATGGTCTGCTCATAGCCGTACAGGCCAGCATGCATGGCCGCCAGTTTCTCGGTCAAGACCAGCATCTCTTCGGGGGTCAGCGGATCAAGCTTGATCACCGGGGCATACATGTCCCGGGCGCCAGCCTTGGCAAACTTGCCTTCAGCCAGACGCGAGCGCAGGGCCTCATATGAGTAGACGCCCCGGCGCCGGTCTTCAATCGCCTGGGGCGTTCCGCACATGATGATGCCCAAATGCTTGGCCTTGCCTTGCATGGCATCGTTGTACATGGCCAGCAGTTTTTCATAGTTGTACTGGCGGCTGATGGCGTTGGGGATCTTGTAGAGGTTGACCAGCTCATCGATCATGATGAACATGCCGCTGTAGCCGGCCTGTCTGAAGAAGCTGGCAAAGAGCTTGAGGTATTCATACCAGTCGTCATCTGAAATGATGATGTTGACGCCCAATTCCTTCCGGGCATCGGTCTTCAGCTTGTACTCTCCCCTGAACCACTTGATTACCTTGCCCTTGGTAGCTTCATCCCCGTCAACGTAGGCATCGTAGTACATCTGCAGGAGCTTGGCGAAGTCAAAGCCGTGCACCAGCTCGCTAAGGCTGGAAATCACGGCAAAAATCTTCTGGTCCACGGCCTCCTTAAAGGCCGGGCTGGCAAAATCCAGCCCGCTTTCCTGGGCCACGCTGGTCTGCAAGTTGTTGATCCAGCGGTCCAAGACCAGGTTCAAGGCTCCGCCTTCTGGCCGGGTCTTGGTAGCCAGGTTCTGGATCAGTTCCCGGTAGGTCGCCAAGCCCTGTCCCTTGCTTCCTTGCAGGCGCCGTTCCGGCGACAGGTCGGCGTCAACGACGACAAAGTTCCGGTCCATCACGTAGTTGCGGATGGTCTGAAGCAAAAAGCTCTTCCCTGACCCATAGCGGCCCTCAATAAAGCGGAAAGATGCCCCGCCTTCCTGCACCACCTCAACGTCGTGCAGCAGGGCAGCAATTTCCGCCTTGCGGCCGACGGTGACGTAAGGCAGGCCAATGCGGGGCACGACCCCGCCCTTCAGGGAATTCAAGACCGTTTGCGCGATTCGCTTGGGAACTCGCTTTTTCTTTTCCAAAATTTATTCCTCGCTTCCAAATAAATCTGACAAGTCATCCCGGTAGTCTTCAACCAGTTCCGGCTCAGTGCCGGCAATTTCGATGACGGAGTCGCCAATCTCGTCAAAAAGCTTCTCGTTGATGCTGTCCGCCAAGACCTCGGTGAGCAGGTGATGCTGCTTGACGTAGCCGCTCACGCTCTTGCCGGCCATCAGCTGCTGGAGCACATAGCCTTCTTCTGGCGTCAAGTCAAACTGACCAAAAGATTCCTTGCATTCTTGGCTGGGCGCTGCTTGCTGGCTTTCTGCGGCTTCTTGCTCTGCTTCAGCCTCTTGGGCTTCCAGCTGCCGTTCTTCTTCAGTCAGCAGGCTCTCCCGCGTTTCAGCCGCGTCGCCCCTGATCTTGGCCAGACTGGCCAGGTTCAGGTGAATCTTCGGCTTTTCGCGCTCGGCTTCTTCACGCAGGTAGGTCTTGATCCCGGCTTCGATGGCCTCTTGCAAGGCGGCAGGCAGGGGACGCTCTTTCATCTTGCGCCCGCGTCCAAGCGCCAGGCGACTGCGGCGGTCAATCTCGTGCAGCAGGTCTGGCAGCAGCTTGTGCTGGCGGACGGCTGGCCAGTAGACCTCGCTGGTCCACTTGCCGTCTTTGCAGCGGTAGGTCACGGCCTGCCCAACCTGGTAAGTGGCCGCCTCAATTGGATGGGGGCTGTAGAAGGCGGCATCCGCGAACAGGTGCATGGGAAAGACCGACTTCTCGCCGACCAGCTGCTGGGCCAGCTGCTTGGGCGAAGCCTTGATCTCTTTCCAGACGTCAGCCACCAGGCTGGCATACTTTTCAGGGTCTTCCTTCAGCAAGGGATTGGCTCCCGGCTTGCTCTTGGCCAAGGTCAACAGAGCCTGGTAGACCTTGCTGTCCCCTTCAGCGTCCGCCAGCAAGCTTTCATACGGCTCAGCCCGCTTGATTTCTTCGGCAAATTCCTGCTCTTCTTCCTCTGGATTGAGCTTTATCCCGTAATAGACCAGGTAGCCCTGGATCAGGTGCTTCAAATCCCAGATCGTCAGCTGGTCCTGTCCTTGATAATGCTCTTGCAAAAGCCGCAGCTGCCTGAGCCCGGCAAGCGGGTCTTTTATCCCGATCTGGCAGACGATTTCACTGGTTAGCAGGTACAAAAAGCCCGACTTGGCTGGGGCAAAATCCCCCTGTCTGACCCGCGAGCGCCAAGAGAAGTAGTCCCGCAGCTCCTTAACTGACAAGTCATGGTAGACCGGCCGGCGAAAGCGAATCTGGCCGGAGTAGGAAAAATTGTCCTCATAGTCGGCCATCATCATCCCTTGATAGTAAAAGTTGGCTTCCCGCCGGGTCGCCACTGGCAGCTGGTAGTCATATGACTCCAGCATCCGGCTGATAGCGGGCGGGGTGTCGTCTCGCCCGCGGACCGGAGCTTTGGAACTGAAAATGACGTCTGAGCCATGATGACTGACTCGGCGGTGGTCCGACCGCTTGACGAAGCTGCCCCGCTCAGGGATGGCTTCGTCCTCATATGGCGACTCATCGTTGCGGTCGGCCACGTAAAACATGTGCTCACGCCGCTTGACCGCTGGTCGGCCAGCTTGATAAGCCGTGTCCAAAGTCTTTAGCAGAAAGCGGTCATTCAGCTCGGGCGCGGTCAGGTCAACCCCCAGCCACCCCCGGTCCTTGATGCAGATCGGCGCTCCAAAGCCAGGCTGCTTGGCCAAAAAAGCCGCGATCGAACCGCAGTGCAGGTCAAGGCCTTCTTTCTCCCCCTGCTTGATCAAGAGGGCGAAAGCAGTCTCAGCTCCTGGAACGATCAAAGCCGCCATGCTGACCTCGCCGCTGGTGATAAAATCGACCCCCAAGCCATACTTCTTCTGAACGTATTCGGCTAGTTCTGACAAGCGCATGCTTTCACCTCCATCTTTCTGTCTGTTACATATTATATAGAACGAATGTTCTAAGCACAAATGATATCCACTTTTTTCTGCTATTTTAGCGAACTTGTCCATTCAAGGCAAAAAGCTGGGCCAGCAAGATGTCCTTATGCAAGCGGCCGTCATGGCTGGCAAATTTGACGGCGGTCTCTTGGCCAGAAGTGCGGTCATAGGTGACCACCCCGCCCAGGCGGGCCAGCTTGAGCAGTTTTTCCAGGTGGAGGCCAATACGGCGAAGGCTTGCAGTTTGCTAGTATCCATCTTGACCTCATCTAATTCGTTTTTGTTAATTATAGCCTAAACCGCCAGACAGTTGCCCTGGCAATCAGGGACAAAAATAAAAAGCCATCCCAACGGGATGACTTTTTAGCGTCAATCTTAGAATTAACGACGACGTTCTGCGATACGAGCAGCCTTGCCTGAACGAGCGCGCAGGTAGTACAGCTTTGCACGACGTACGCGGCCGTGACGGGTAACTTCAACCTTGGCAACACGTGGAGTGTTAACTGGGAAGGTCCGTTCAACGCCAACGCCGGAAGCGATCTTACGAACAGTGTAGGTAGCACCGATGCCAGTGCCCTTCTTCTTGATTACGACACCTTCGAAGATCTGAATACGTTCGTGAGTACCTTCAACAACGCGGACGTGAACGCGAACCGTGTCACCGGCGCGGAATTCAGGCATGTCGTCACGAATTTGTTCTGCAGTCAATTCTTTAATTAATGGATCCATTATTGTTTCTCCTTCTACGGCATTCATTCGCCACCTCGTGGCCAGCGGAACACCCCTAATCTTGATGATTGGCAAAATGCCACGCTTATTAGCTTACCATCTTTGCCCTGGCAAAGCAAGCTTCTTTAGTCCAAAATCTGCAGCAAATCTTCCTTTCTCAGGCTGCTGCTGGAACTTTTCTATTGTTCTTGCCCGCTTTCAGCCTTAATGTCAAGCAGCATCTGCTGCTCTTCTTTGGTCAGCTCCCGTCCTTTCAACAGGTCCGGGCGCTTGAGGAAGGTCGTCTTTAAGGCCTGGTAGTGGCGCCATTCGTCAATCTTGCCATGGTTGCCGGACAAAAGGATGTCTGGCACCTTTTGCCCTTCAAAGTCAGCGGGGCGGGTGTACTGCGGATATTCCAAGAGCCCGTCGGAAAAGGACTCTTCCACCGGCGACATGGCATTGCCCAGGATGCCTGGCAGCAGGCGGACCGTGGCGTCAATCATGCTCATGGTTGGCAATTCCCCGCCCGTCAAGACGTAGTCGCCAATTGAAACGATCTCGTCAGCCAGACCGTAGATCCGGTGGTCAAAGCCCTCAAAGTGCCCGCAGATAAAAGTCAGGCTCTCTTCTTTTGACCAATCCTGGGCCATCTGCTCATTGAAGGTCCGCCCTTGCGGAGCAGTGATGATCACCTTGCCCTTGTTTTCCAGCGATTCCAGAGCTGCCTTGATCGGCATGATCTGCAGGACCATCCCGGCCCCGCCGCCATATGGAGTGTCGTCAACGGACTTGTGCGGCCGCTCTGAGAAGTCGCGGAAGTTGACCAGATTCAGCTTCCACTTGCCGTCTTCCTGCCCCCGGCCCAAAAGCGAAACCTGCAAGGGGGTGAACATGTCCGGGAACAAAGTCAGCACATTAACGTTCAGCATCAGCGCAATCCCTCCATCAATACGACTCTGACCTGGCCGCCTGCCAAGTCGACCTGCTTGACGACGTCATCGATGTAGGGAATCCAGAAGCTTTTGCCTTCCAGGTCGGTAACTTCCCAGATGTCGTTGGCGCCTGGGGCTTGGATGTCGGTCAGCTTGCCGATCTTCTCCCCGGTCTCATCATCAACGACTTCCAGGCCCAGCAGGTCCTTGTAGTAGTAGACCCCGTCCGGCAATTCCCCCTGGTCTGCTTCCGCGATCACGATTTCCTGGCCTTTCAGCTGCTCTGCCTGGTCAATGTCGCTCACCTGGTCAAAAACGACCAGCCAGAACTGCTTGAAGGGCCGCCCGCTTTGGACCGTCACCTCGCTTCGCTCGGGTCCGACATACAGGCGGGATCCTGGACGGAAGCGGTCTTCCGGGAAGTCGGTAACGGCCACGACCTTGACCTCGCCCTTCAGGCCATGGGTGCCAACAATTTTGCCAACGTTGTAGTAGTTCATTGAATTCTCCCTAACAAAAAAAGCTTGAAGCCAGCGCCCCAAACTTTTTTACAATTACTTGTTGTACTTTTCGTCGTGCAACTTAGCCATCAGACCTGCGCCTGAAAGAAGTGAACGAACAGTGTCTGAAGGTTGTGCACCCTTCTTCAGCCATTCGAAGATCTTGTCTTCATCAAGCTTCAATTCCTTTGGTTGTGAAACTGGGTTGTAGTAGCCAACTTCTTCAATAAAGCGGCCGTCACGTGGTGCACGTGAATCTGCTACAACGATACGGTAAAATGGCTTTCTCTTGGCACCCATGCGGCGCATACGAATCTTAACTGACATTAAATTGTCCTCCTAAATTTCAATAGTTTAACTATAGCACCTGAAAATGAGTCTGTAAAGTATTTTTACTTAACAGACTCATTTTTTCGCGAAAAAATTCCTTCTTATGAGTGGAAGCGCTTGATCTTCTTCATGCGCTTGGCCTTGTTCTTCTTGAAGTTCTTGCCCATTCTCCGCATGGCCATCTTGGCCATTGGCGTGTTCATCCCCGGCAAATTCTGCAGGTCCTTGAAGTTGCCCTTAGTGACCTTAGACATCATTTCCTTGGCGGTCTTGAATTCCTTGATCATCCGGTTGACTTCAACGATCGGCACCCCGGATCCGGCAGCGATTCTGCGCCGGCGGCTCGGGTTGAGCAGATTTTCGTTTTCCCGCTCTTCAGGGGTCATTGAGTAGACGATGGCCTTGGTGTGGGCAATCTGCTTTTCGTCAATTGAGAAGTTCTTCAGCTGCGGATTGTTGGCAAAGCCCGGGATCATCTTCATGATCTCATCCAGCGGTCCCATCTTCTGCACCTGCTCCAATTGGTCGATAAAGTCATTGAAGTCGAAGGTGTTGGCCCGCATCTTTTCGGCAACCTTTTCGGCCTCCTTGGCATCGTAGTCCTGCTGGGCCTTTTCAATCAAGCTCAGCATGTCCCCCATGCCCAGGATTCTTGACGCCATCCGGTCTGGGTGGAAGACGTCCAGGTCGGTCAGCTTTTCCCCTTGACCTGTAAAAAGGATCGGCTTGCCAGTCACGGCTCTGATGGACAGGGCTGCCCCGCCGCGAGTATCGCCGTCCAGCTTGGTCAAGATCACGCCGGTCACGTCCAGGCGGTCGTCAAAGCCCTTGGCCACGCCAGTCGCTGCCTGGCCAGTCATGGCGTCGACTACCAGGAGAATGTTGTCTGGGTGGGCCACGGCCTTGACTTCTTCCAGTTCCTTCATTAATGGTTCATCGATTTCCAGCCGCCCGGCCGTGTCGATGATGACGTAGTCATTGTGGTGCTTCTTGGCTTCAGCCAGCCCGTCTTCAACAATCTTTGGCACGTTCTTTTCGCCCGGCTCCGTGTAGACTGGCACCTTCAGCTGGTCGCCGATCTGCTTCAGCTGATCGATGGCCGCTGGCCGGTAGACGTCGCCCGCGATCAGGAAGGGACGGGCATTCTCCGTCTTCATCAAGCGGTTGGCCAGCTTGCCGACCGTGGTGGTCTTACCGGTACCTTGCAAGCCGACCATCATGATGATGGTTGGCACGTGCGGGGCCTTGTTCAAAGGAACCGCGGTCTCCCCCATCATCTTGGTCAGCTCTTCGTCAACGATCTTGATGACTTGCTGGCCAGGAGTCAAAGATTCCTGGACTTCTGCCCCCAGGGCGCGCTTCTTGATCGTCTTGATGAAGTCCTTGACGACCTTAAAGTTGACGTCCGCTTCCAAAAGGGCCAGCCGGATTTCCCGGGAAGCGGCATTGATGTCTTCTTCAGAAATCTTACCCTTGCCCGTTAAATTGCGCAGCGCCTTCTGCAGGCGTTCACTCAAATTTTCAAAAGCCATATTTTCTTGTCCTTATTCTCCTCTAATCAATTGCAGCAGGCGGGCGAGCTCTTCAAGGGCCTGCTCCTGCTTGCCTGCCTTCAGGTCAGCCTGGGCCATGACCAGGCCCCCTTCAAGCTCATTGAAGGTGGCCAGAAGGCCGAGCTTGTCCTCGTACTTCTGCAGCGCCTTGGATGACCGCTTCAGGTTGTCATAGACAGCCTGTCTTGAGACCCGGTGGTTGTCCGCGATCTCACCCAAAGACAAGTCGTCATAATAGTAGTCTTCGAAATAATCTTGTTGTCCTTGCGTGAGCAGTGAGCCATACATCGCGTACAAATCACCCAAGGCTTCAGTTTTGTTCAGTTCATCCATAATTTTTCACCTTTTTTAAGTATAGCAAACTCTGCTCAAAGCATAAAGAAAGACGAGCAAGATTCAAGTCCCCCAACAAAACGAGTTTGGGTACATAAAAAGGCTTCCAGAAGTTTTTTAACTTCTAGAAGCCTTTTACATTCGTTTGAATTTTTCCCAGACTCGTTTGCTCATCTAGCCTAGAGGTTCTTGTCCATGTTGAAAGTCAGCTTAGACATCCGCATGGCTTCTGAGAAGAGCTGGCCCCACAGCTTTTCAGTTTCCTGTCTGGTATGGGCCACGGTCTCTTGGTTGGCCTTGGTCAAGAAGGCAGTCAATTCCTCCCCGCTCTTGCCCTTGGCCTGGTCAATGACTTCTTCCACCCGGCCGCGGTAATAGCGGTTCAGCTCCTGCAGGTAGACCGCGTCCTCTTGGACGAAGTGGGAGTAATGGCTCTCAACCAAGGCCGCGAAGGACTTGTAGAACCACCAGGCATCTTTCAGGTTGTAATCCATGCTGGTGTCGTTATATGACGGGTCAGTGTCGCTCATATTGGTAAAGAACGGCACGAATGGGGTAAAGGTCGGCCCGCCGATGCAGAGCCACATGATTCCGGCCAGGTCGCTCGGCACGTCGCTTCTGACTTCCAAAATGTGGGCATTTTGGGTCCGGTTCAGGCCAATTGGCCGGTAGCGGTGGTGCTCTTCTTCAGTTCCCCGGGTGCCAAATGGGTCATAAACCGTATCTTGGTAGTGCGAGCCCAGAACGAATTCGATGTCTTCCTTGCTGATCTTCTTTTCCGCCTTGCGGATAAATGGCAGGTCAGGGTCTTCCGGGTCCTGGTCGATTGCGGGGTTGAAGTATTTTTGGGCATACCAGGCACGTGGGGTATTGTAGTGGCGGTCCTGCTCGGTGAAGGTGCCAAAAATGTGCCGGAAGTTCCAGCCTTCTGGGTCAGGATTCAGGTGGTGCTCTGCCACGAATTCCTGGATGCCCTTGCTCCACATGAATTCATTAGGCTTGCTGAAGTCGACCTGCTCGATGGAAACCCGGTTGGGCGCTACGGCGTAGCAGTCATCCGGAATTCTTTGGGCAACCCAGTGGTGACCGGTCACGATCTCCATGTACCAAATATCGTCCTTATCTGAAAAAAGGACTGAGTTGCCGGCAGGAGATCCGTACTTGGCGATCAATTGGCCCAGGTACTGCACGCCACCCTTGGCTGAATCGATGTATGGCAAGACGACGTTGACGATGCAGTCTTCATCCAAGCCGTCCTTGACCAAGGGGTCAAAGGCCAGAGTCCGCTCATTGCCATAGGTTGATTCGGTCGCGGACATGGCCACGTTCTTCTCGTTGATCCCGCTTTCTTCGTAGTAGCCTTCCTTCTTGTAGTTGACGTTCGGAACGGCTGGGTAGCGGTAGGCATTCTCTGGCAGATCCATCTCAAACTTGTTCAGCCAGGACTTGATATGGCGGCCCTTTTCCCCGTGCACGGCCGGGTTGACCACGAACTTCTGCTGGCAGATTGGCGAGAAGGTGTCGTCATTTCTGGCAATCAGGTTGTTCCCGTCCATGGCGGCCTTCTTGCCGACCAGGATCGTCGTACATGCGTCATGCTTGCTGGCATGGCCATCATTTTCAATCATTCGCATCTTTTACCTCAAATCTTTTTGCTAACAATCATTATTGGCTTAACTGGCTACAGGAGGTCATGGAAGAGGCCAACCGCGTAGCTGGCGGCATCGAAGTCAGCCAGGTCTTCCGCCTTTTCGCCCAGACCCACCAGCTTGACTGGCAGCTTCATCTCGTGGCGGATGGACAAAACCACCCCGCCCTTTGATGATCCGTCCAGCTTGGTCAAGACCAGGCCGGTCAGCTTGGTGGTCTTGTCAAAGTCCTTGGCCTGCAGGAGGGCATTTTGCCCCGTAGACCCGTCCAAAACCAGGAGCGTTTCGGCCGGCTGTTCAGGCAGGCGCTTCTTGATGGTCCGCTGGATCTTTTCCAGTTCCTTCATCAGGTTGACCTTGTTTTGCAGCCGCCCCGCGGTGTCAACCAAGAGGTAGTCGGCCTCTTCTTTAATGGCCCGCTCCAAGCCGTCATAAACGACGGCAGCCGGGTCAGCCTTTTCCGGACCAGTCACGACTGGCACGTCAACCCGCTTGCCCCATTCAACCAGCTGCTCAACGGCCCCGGCTCTGAAGGTATCGGCGGCAACCATGATCACTTTCTTGCCTTGGTCATGGAAGCGCTTGGCCAGCTTGCCCACGGTCGTGGTCTTGCCCGCCCCGTTAACGCCGACGAAGAGGTAGACGTTCGGCTTGGCGCTTGGGTCATAGGTCAGCTTTTCATTTTCCGGGTCGCCATTGTCATCGTAGACTTCCACCAGCTTCTGCACGATGACCTTCTTCAGGTCTTCGCGGCTCTTGGCCTTTTGCAGCTTGGCCTCTTCGCGTAGCTGGTCGGTCAGATCCTCGCTGGTTTCATAGCCAACGTCTGATTCGATCAGCAGCTCTTCCAGTTCGTCAAAGAAGTCTTCGTCAACCGTTCTGAATTTGGCCAAAAAGGCATTCAAGCGGGCCCCAAAGCCCTTGTTTGACTTGGACAGGCCCTGCTCGTAGAGCTCAGTCCGCTTGGCTTCAGTGCTTGCCGCTTCGGTTTCAGCTTCTGGCGCCTCTTCGGCTTCTGGCTCGGCAGCTTGTTCTTCCTCAGGTTCTGACTCCTCAGCTTCTGCAGTTTCTTCAGCGGCTTTTGGCTCGGCTTCTGCAGCTTCAGCCTCTTCCGCACGCTCTGCTTCGCTTTCTGTGGCTGCAGCTTCCGCCTGTTCAACAAGTTCCACGGCTTCGCTTTCTTCAGCGGCCGGCTCGGCTTGTTCTTCTGCGGGCTTGGCTGCTTCCGGCTCTTCCTTTTCAGCTTCCTTGCTGCCAAAAAGGCTCTTCTTGATTCGATCAAATAATCCCAATGTTATACCTCGTCATCTTTTAAATCTTTCAGGGAGACCGACAGGACTTGTGAGACCCCTGATTCCTGCATCACGACCCCGTACAGCTGGTCGGCCTTCTCCATGGTCCCGCGCCGGTGGGTAATCACGATGAACTGGGTGTGCAGGTCGTATTGGCGCAAAAAGCGGGCGAAGCGAAGCACGTTGGCATCATCCAGCGCCGCTTCCACTTCATCCAGCACGCAGAACGGCACCGGATTGACCTCCAGCATGGCAAACAGGAGGGTGATGGCGGTCAGCGACCGCTCCCCGCCTGACAGCAGGCTCAAGCGCTGCAGCTTCTTGCCAGGTGGCTGGGCAATGATTTCGACCCCGCTCTCCAGGAGGTCATCCGGATCAGTCAGCTGCAGCTTGGCATGCCCGCCCCCGAAGACCAGCGGGAAGAGCTTGGCAAAGCTGGCCGCGATCTCATTAAAGGTCTTGGCAAACCGGTCCTTGACTTCCCCATCCAGCTCATCCATGGACTGCTGGAGGTTTTCCCGGGCCTTGAGCAGGTCATCCTGCTGGCCGTTCAAGAAGTCATAGCGCTCCTTGACCTCCCTGTACTCATCGATTGCCCCCAGGTTGACCGGGCCGATGTCGTCCAGCGACATCTGGTGGAGCTTGACGCTCTTGGAAAGAGCCGCCAGATTTTCCGGCGTGTTTTTGACCTGGGCTTGGGCACGGGCCGCTTCATAAGTCAGGCCATAATCTTCCCGCAGGGTGTCCAGACGGTGGCTGATCTGGCTCTTGATCGTGGCCAGCTTGACTGAATATTCTTCCTGTTCGCTGGCCGCATCTTTTCTCAGATCATAGTTTCTGGTCGCCACCGTTTCCAGCTGGTTGATCTGGGCATTCAGCTGCCCTAGCAGCTGGCTGGCCTGGTCCAGGCTCTGCTGACGCTTGCTCCGCTTTTCTTCCAGCTGCTGGCGCTCAAGCTTGAGCTCCTGCTTCTTGCTTTCAGAAACGGCTGAGGCACTGGACAAAGAGGCCAGCTTTTCCTGCAGCCGTCCCAGCTGCTCTTGGCTGCTTTCCTGGTGCTTTTGCCGCTCTTTGACTTGTCCCTGCAGGTTTTCCAGCTTGTTTTGCAAAACGGCCAGTTCCGGATCCAGATCAGCCAGCTGCTTTTGCACGTCGGCATTCAGTTCCGCGTAATTCTGGATCCTTTCCTGCAGATCAGCCAGCTGGGCTTTCTGAATTTCAGCCTGGTTGGCCAGCTTAGTCTGCTGGTCCTTTTCCTTGACCAGCTGGGCTGTTAAGTCGGCAATCCGCTGCTCCTTCTCCGCCAGCTGCCGTTGGTAGAGACGGCTGGCACTTTCCAGGCGGCTGACCTCCTTTTCCTGGCTCTTGAAGGTCAAAACGGCTGAATTAAGCTCTTGATTGAGCTCCTGCAAGTCATTCTTGGCCTGTTGGGCGGCTTGGTCAAGCTTGTTGATCTTCTGCTCCAGCTGGCCCGCCTGCTCTTGATAGCCGTCGACCTGCTTGGTCAGGACCTGGATTTCTTCAGTCAGCTTGCTGATTTCCGCCGTGATCTGCAGCGGCGAGTTGCTGCGCTGGTTGCGCATCCCCCCGGTCATGGCCCCGCCAGGACTGATGACGTCCCCGTCAAGGGTTACCACGCGGTAGCGCCCGATCGTCCGTGAGACCTTCAGGGCCGTATCCATGGTATCAACGATAATGATATTGCCAAGCAGGTATTCAATAGCCGCGGTCAGGTCCTGCTCGCCTTGATAGTCAACCAGGTCGCTGGCCACGCCTTGAAAGCCCGGCACTTCTGCCAGCGACTTGCGGGTTGAGGCCGGAATGGCGTGCACGCGCAAGCCATCCAAAGGCAGGAAGGTCGCCCGGCCGGCCCGCTTTTGCTTCAGGCGCTGAATGGCGTCGCGTGCGGCCAGCTTGCTCGTGGCCACCAGGTCTTGCACGCCGCTGCCCAAAGCCGTCGTCATCGCGGCTTCCAGGTCGCTGGAGAAGGTTAAAAGCTCACCGACGGCCCCAATAATGCCAGGATACTGGTCCAGCTGGTTCAAGATGGCCCTAACGCCGGCATAGTAGCCTTCATGGCGCTTTTGAATATTGCTGAGGGCATCCCGGCGGGCTGTGGTCTTTTGCAGATTGCGCGAGTTTATCGCCAGCTTCTGGTCGACTTCCTGTTTCTGCAAGGCCAGCTGGCCTAATTCATCAGCGGCCGCGCGCGCCTGGTCTTCTTTCTCAGTCCGCGCTTGCCCCAGCTTCTTTCCTTGCTCGCGCAGCTTTTCCAGTTCCGCCCGGCTCTTGGCCAGCTGGTCCGACACGTCGGCCGCGCGCAGGTCTTGGCTTTCCTTGGCCCGCTTGAGCTCGCCCTTCAGGTAGACCACCTGGTTGTTGGCGCTGGTTTGATCCTGCAGGGTCTGGATATAGCTTGACCTGAGGGCATCAAGCTCTTGGTTCAGCTGGTCGGGATTCTCCCGCAGCTGACTGGCCAATTTCCGGCGCTTTTCTTTAAGGGCATCGACCTTTTCCTGCCATTCTTCTTCATTTGCCTGCAGGCTTTCCAAGTCCTTGGCCACTTGGCCCAGGTCGCTCTCAAGCTCTTGGACCTGCCGCTCATATTCGCTTTTGGTGGCCTGGTCATACTGGCGGGACTGCTGAGCCATCTGCAAATGGGTGCTGATCTCCGACAAGCGCTTGGTCACCTCCAGCACTTCCTGCTGGAGGCCGTCCCGGCGCTGGCTTTCCATTTGAAACTCTTCCCGCTTGGCGGCCAACTTGGCCTGGGACTGCTTGACTTCAGCGTCAAGCTTGTCCAGGATCTGCTTGCTTTGCGTGGCCTTGGCCATGGTTTCTTCCCGCTCTTGGTTGAAATTGTCAATTTCAAAGGCCAAAAGCGTCTTCAAATCGCGGTCAAGCCCCTGCTTTTGGAACTTGTATTCCATTGCCAGGGAGCTTTGCTCATGCAGCGGCTCAATCCGCTTCTCCAATTCCTTGACCAGGTCGTTGATCCGGATCAGGTTGTCATTGGTCGTTTCCAGCTGGGCTTGGGCCTGCTGCTTCTGCTGCTTGAAGTGGAGGACGCCGGCGGCTTCTTCGATGATCCCGCGCCGCTCTTTGGGCTGGGAGTTCAGGATCTGGTCGACTCTCCCCTGGGAGATGATGGCCAGGCTGTTTTGAGACAAGCCCGAATCCATGAACAGGGCCCGCACGTCCCGCAGGCGGACCTGCTTGCCGTTGATCAGGTACTCGTTGTCGCCAGACTGCAGGATCCGCCGGGCAATGGTCACCCGGTCAGCCGGCAGGTCCAGTTCGCGCTGGCGGTTGTCAAAGACCATGGTCACTTCCGCCCGGTTGAGGGGCTTTCTGAATTCGCTCCCCGCGAAGATGACGTCCTTCATGCTCTGTCCGCGCAAGGACTTGGCGCTGCCTTCGCCCATAACCCAGCGAATGGCTTCAGTGATATTGCTCTTGCCTGACCCGTTGGGGCCAACGATCCCGGTGATCCCATTGGTGAACTGGATTTCGGTCTTGTCGGCAAAAGACTTGAAGCCGTCCAATATCAAACTAGTTAAGGGCACTATTTGCCTCCCTCAGTCAATCTTTCCAAGGCATGCTGGGCAGCCTGCTGCTCCGCCTTCTTCTTGTTGTGGCCTTCCCCGCTGGCCAGAATCCGGCCATTGACGCTGACCTCCACCCGGAAGCTGGATGGCGACTGGCTCTCGCTGATCACCGTGTATTCAATGTCCACGCTGCCGTTTTGCTGCAGGTACTCCTGCAGGTCAGTCTTAAAGTCCCGTGACGGGGTAAAGTAGCCGGCGTCAATCAGCGGATAGACCGTCTGCTTCAGGAAGCTTTCAACGGCCTCAATCCCCTGGTCTAAGAACAGGGCCCCGTTAAAGGCTTCAAAGACGTCTTCCAAAAGCGCTTTGCGCTCGCGGCCCCCAGCCTTCTCTTCGCCCACGCCCAAGTTGATTTCCGGCTTAAAGCCGCAGTCGAGGGCCATTTTTGAGAAGCCTTCGGTGCGGACGATATTTGACCGCAGCCGGGTCAATTCGCCTTCATTCAAGTGGCTGAAGTGCCGGTAAAGGTAGTCGGAGACCGTAAATTCCAGGACCGCATCGCCCAGGAACTCAAGTTTTTCATAATCGCCCAAGCTCTTCTTGGGATTTTCATTCACGTATGAAGAGTGCGTAAAAGCTTCCTCTAATAAGCGCGCGTCGTGAAACTTCACGCCATACTGTTCGTCAAGCTTTTTAATAAATTTAGTTGAGACCATGCATTCCCATCCTTTCGTAACACTAAAGATTATAGCAAATGCGCCTCTTGTTTGCGTTCTTTTATCCATTAGCCCCAGCCTTTTTCAGCAAAAAATCTCCGGCCGCGGGGCCGAAGATTCGCATTTGCTTAATTTTGCTTCTTAAAGCCGATCTGGTACCAGAGCGGGTGGTTGTTGTTGCGCTGGGACGGCTCGGTTGAAAAGTTGACCAGCTGCTTGTTGACGGCCATGATCTGGTAGGAGCTGGTCAAAGGAATGACAAAAGCCTGCTCGTTCATGTACTTTTGCCACTTCTTGAAGATCTTGATCCGGTAGGCCAGGTTGAAGGAGGCTTGTGAATCCATCTCTTGCAGCAGTCTGGTGTTTTCCGCTGTTTCAAAGCGCTCAAAGTTGTACTGGGTTCCCGCCCCGTAGATGCCGTTTTGCGACGGCTCATCGTTGAGCGTCCAGCCGGCAATGAACATGTCGACCTGCGGATCATCGTGGAAGATCATGTCATAGAAGCTGTTGAATTCCAGCAGACGGCCTGAAGTCAGCTTGACGTGCAGGCCAACCTGCTTCCACTTCTTGATGTAGTTGGCAATGACGGCTTCGCTTGAGGAATCGCCTGACATGGCCGCCAGATGAATCACGAACTGCTTGCCGTGAGGGTCCCGCCGGTAGGTCTCCCCCTTCTTCCATTTATAGCCGGCCTTGTCCAGGAGCTGGTTGGCCTTCTTTTGATCATAGTAGTAGCCCTTGAGCGAGTCGTCAAAGTAGTCGCCGAACTGTTCGGGAATCAGGGTCTTGATCCGGAAGGTCAGGCCATAGGTGTACTTGCGCTGGATTTGGTTGACGTTCATGGCATAGCCGATCGCCTGGCGCAGGTACTTGTTGGCCATCTTGGATCGCTTGTTCATCTTGACGCTGCTGGTCTCAGAATCCCACTTGCCCAGCTTAAAGCCCAAGTAGTTGTATTCCAGAGGAATATTGGCCACGAAGTTGTACTTCTTCGCGTTCTTGACCTGCTTCCACTGGGAGTTGACCACTTCGATAAAGTCATACGTTCCCCGCTTAATCGCCGTGGCGACTGACTTTGGCGAGATGATCGAGATAATGATCTTCTTAAGCTGGGGCTTGCCCCGCCAGTAGTATTCGTTTCTAACCCAGGTGACCGACTGGCCGGCGCTTACGTCTTCGACTTGGTAAGGACCAAAGTAGAGGGGCTTCTTTCTGATCTGGGCACAGGTCTCAAGGCGTTCAAAAGGCACGCCCTTCAAGTAGTGATATGGGGCGGCAGATTCCCAGAAGTAGCCGTTGCCGGACTTCAGCATCCCCGGGTGCATCTCCTTGAAGTGGATGACCACCTTGCGCCCGCTTGCCCCATTAGGCATCTCAATCCCGGAGATAGTCGCGCTCTTGCCGTCGTGGTATTCCTTCAGGCCCACGATGTTCTGCAGGGAGCTGGTGTAGTGGGAGCTGCCTGACTTCTTGTTGGCAATGATCTCGTAGGCGTATTCCACGTCCTTGGCCGTGACTTGGACCCCGTCTGACCACTTGACCCCCTTCTTGATGGTGATCGTAATCGTCTTAGCTGACCGGTCCAGGGCAAAAGCAGCCGCGCCGGAGTTGGTGATATTGTAGCTGTTGTCGGTATCAAACAGGGATTCTGACCCAAATTGAGCCAGCTTGGCATCGGTAGTTGAATCCGCCAGTTCATCGGAAAAGATCCCCGTAAAGGGAGTATCCGTTTCAAGCGCCACGTGAATCGTGCCGCCAGCCTTAGTATGGGCGAAGCTGGTCGCGACCGGGAACTGCATGGCGTCTTCAGCTCCGCTGTTGGAATTCGTCTTAGTCTGCCTGCTGGCCGACTTCCCGCAGCCGGCAAGGATTAAGGCCGCGCTGATCAAAGCCAGGCAGGCAATCCTTTTTACTTTCTCCATGCCTCTAAATCCTTCCATATACATTGCGTTTTGATAAGCATCTTTGCACTTTGCTGAAACTTTTAATCATTTTATTGAATATTTTAACATAACAAAAACGCTTGTGATCATATTACAAAACAAAAAAGACCGGAAAAGGTTTCTGCCCTTTTCCAGTCTTTATTTGATTTGCTGCAATTAGATTTCTTCACCCAAGTAGGCCGCGACTTGGGCCACGTCCTTGTCTCCCCTGCCAGACAGATTGACCATGACCACTTGGTCTGGAGCCATTTCCGGCACCATCTTGATAGCCTGGGCCAAAGCGTGGGAGCTTTCCAGCGCGGGGATGATGCCTTCAGTCTCTGACAAGAGCTTGAAGGCGGCAACTGCTTCATCATCGGTGACCGGGTAGTATTCTGCCCGGCCGCTGTCCTTCAAGAAGGAGTGGACTGGCCCGATTCCTGGGTAGTCCAGGCCAGCGGAGATTGAGTAAGCCGGCAGGACCTGTCCCTCATCATCTTGGAGGACATAGCTCTTCATGCCGTCGTTGATGCCGACCTTGCCATTGGTCAAGGTTGCCGCGTTTTCCGGCGTGTCTGCTCCCTTGCCGGCCCCTTCGGCCCCAATCAGGCGGACTTCTTTATCGGGGATGAATTCCCCGAAAGCCCCGATGGCATTGGAGCCGCCGCCCACGCAGGCAATGACGGCATCAGGCAGGCGGCCGACCTGGTCAAGGAATTGCTGTCTGGCTTCCCGGCTGATCACTCTTTGGAAGCGCTCGACCATTTGCGAGTATGGGTAAGGACCAACGGCTGAGCCGACCAGGTAGAAGGTGGTGTCCAGATTCTGAGCCAGGTCTTGGGAAGCAGCGGCAACCGCGTCTTCCAGCACTTGCGTCCCAGCAGTGACAGCCTTGACCTCAGCCCCCATGAGGCGCATCCGGAAGACGTTCAGCCTTTGGCGTTCGCAATCTTTCGCTCCCATGTAGATGGTGCATTTTAATCCAAAGCGGGCAGCCACAGCCGCGGTCGCCACGCCGTGCTGGCCAGCCCCGGTTTCAGCAATGATGCGCTTTTTGCCAAGACGCTTGGCGATCAAGACTTGGCCCAAGGCATTGTTGATCTTGTGGGCGCCCAAGTGGTTCAGGTCTTCACGCTTGAGATAGACCTTGGCCCCGCCCAGGCGCTTGGTCAGCGATTCGGCAAAGTACAAGGGGGTTGCCCGGCCTGAGTAGTCACGCAAGAGCTGATTCAGTTCCGCGTTAAAGTCAGGATCGTCCTTAACTTTCTCGAATTCTGCCGCGATTTCATCCAAGGCTGCTTGGATTTCTGCTGGCACGTATTGGCCGCCAAATTCGCCGTAAAACATTTCTTTTCAGTTGCTTCAGTCATGATCGTTCTCCTTATATATTGCGTTATAGTGTTGCTTAATTTCTTTTTAATAATGCTATTTCAGGAGGCTATACATGTACATCTAATTTTGAATGCAAAAAAAGACTGTCTGACCAACTATGCCAAACAGTCTCTTAATTTATCAGAAACGATTGTCCTGGCATAGACTCCCTTATTGCTTTGCAAACAGTGAGCCTACGCCATCTTTCATGTAGGTTCACTTAGTCACGCCAGTCTTGCCAAAGTTTACGTACAGTCATTTTAATCGTTCCTTTCTAAACTTGTCTTGCTTTTTGAAGATAGCTTTATTTTAAGCTGAATCTCAGAAAAGCACAAGGACTTTTTTAAAATATCTATGCTAATTTCCCAGGATTTTACACCTCAATGTCTAAGAAGCCTACTATTACGGCCTTTTTCGAAGTTTAAGATAATATTTTTTGAGTTGTAACTCAAACTCAACGAAATCCTATAAAAGGTTGATATATCAAGTGATAGGGCACTTTGAGTAGTAATTTTTGGGAAATTAGCATTAATTGGTCAGATAACTCTTTTGGACTGGTCATTAAAGCGTGGAAGAAGTTTAATTCTTCATCGTTTAAGCCTTCTGAAAGTAAAGGACCGCCTTTTGATAATTCAGTTCTAGTACGTCCCATATCACAACACTTCCTTTCTAGATAATCATTTCTCAGTTTGCCGATGAATAATGGCTCAGCCCCCGTTGCCAAAACTTGACTGAGAGCCAGTAAAGGAAGGGCAGAAAGACCAAGAGGTACCGCCTCCCGTGCCCCAGTAGCCAGTTCACCGGCAAATTGCTGACCAGAGCAGTGGAATGATCCAGGCAAACAGCTCTTCATGGGCGACTGGGTGTCCGGCATCGTCCGCCTGGTCGAGGCCGCGATGACGGCGATCGCCCTGGGCGGCGGCGTCGGGATGGTGATTAGATTTTTTGGGGCCTAGCCATGATGGGGATCCACTTTACCAGCTTTGTCCTGGTCATCAATTTGATTTTTCCTACATCGCTACGGTCGGCTTTGCCTTGACGGTTAACATCCCACACCGGGTGATCCACTACAGCGGCCTGTGCGGGCTGGCCGGATGGATGGTCTACTGGCTGTTGACACTGGCGTCGGCGGGACGGCTCTTGTCGAACGTGGCTGGTGCCTTCGCAGTAAGCTTAGTCACGGTCCTTTTTGCCAAATGGAAAAAGTGTCCCGTGATCCTCTTTAGTGTGCCGGGGGTGCCGGCCTACATGGCGGTGCGGTGCTTTATCGATGGCCGGGGCTGCAGAAGATCATGCGCGTCGCCATCATCACGGTGGCGATCGCGCTGGGCTTTTTGCTGTCGCCCCGAAGTATGTCAACCGGCGTGGATTTGGGCGAAAACCGCCCCCGAAATATGTCAACCGGCGTGGATTTGGGCGAAAACCGCCCCCAAAGTATGTCAACCGGTTTGGATTTGGGCGAAAATCGCCCCCAAAGTATGTCAACCGGTTTAGATTTGGGCGAAAATCGCCCCCGAAGTATGTCAACCGGTTTGGATTTGGGCGAAAACCGCCCCCAAAGTATGTCAACCGGTTTGGATTTGGGCGA
>NZ_JAOQBX010000001.1:142535-142871 GCF_044902225.1 Lactobacillus sp. 23-2
AAACCTCCCCCAAAGTATGTCAACCGGCGTGGATTTGGGCGAAAATCGCCCTCAATGTATGTCAACCGGTGTGGATTTGGTCAAAAATCGCCCCCAAAGTATGTCAAACAAATCTGGTTGAGTCAACTCGGGGGCGAAAAACATCAAAAGCCAGTCCGGTTGAGTCAACTTGGGGGCGAAAAACGGCAAATCCCACACCGGTTGAGTCAATCTGGGGGCGAAAAATATCAAAAAACAGCCCAGTTGAGTCAACTTGGGGGCGAAAAACGGTAAAAAACAGCCCGGTTGAGTCAACTTGGGGGCGAAAAACGGCAAATCCCACACCGGTTGAGTCAA